>JALPXT010000002.1 GCA_023271485.1 Dehalococcoidia bacterium
ACAAATAGAGAATTCTGACTTCTGGCATCCCACTCCCTTCCAATATTTATCAACTTTATGAAAATATTGATAAAATTGCGAACAGAGTCAGGAAGAACGTAGATGTTTTTGTCTTTTGCGCCGCAGGACGCGGCGCTTTGGTTTTTTAGGGCCGCATTGCACATAACGCTAAAGATTGTATACGGAGTGGAGCGAAGCGGAATTCCGGATACAATCTGGTTAACTCGTGCATTCGCGCCTGTTAAGGTTCGCAGATACATCCGCTTTGGCATATTAGACGAACGGGGATGGTAGTAAAGCAAGTCGCTCTATTATAACACTCATGAGCTATAGGAAACAATATCTGCCAAGTTTTAAGTTTTAGGTAGCGTAAGTCATCAACCATCAACCATCAACCATCAACCATCAACCCCCAAGGCCCTTGGTCCATAACGCCAGGCAGACAGGTTAACATGTGTTTGACAAACGAGAGGGATTCTCTATAATATTAAGTTAGGCACTTGAATGAAATATTTAAGCGACATTACACAATGGAGGTGATGATCATGGGCAGGATTCGACAAACGATAAATATACATGGACGGAATGTATGGACACTTTTTGACACAGGAGCCCGAAATACCTACATTATTCCTGATGTTGCAGCACAACTTACTATAACAAGCCTTCCTCGTCCAACATATACCAAATTAGGGGGCGAGACGAAGGTGTCTTCGCAGGCTGCTGTATTAGTCGGCGAAATCGATGGGAAGCCTTTTCATACGGAAGCTATGGTTATTGATCGCATTGGAAATGATGAGGAAGAGAAAGCTATCGAAGTTCTCTTTGGGGCCTTGGCAATGCAACAATGGGGGATACGATTGATACCAGAGCAAGAGAAATTGGATCTTTCTCATTATCCTACCGAGTTTACTGAGTTTTAGATGTGTTGGTTCACTTCATGCTCGAATGGCGCGGCAAGCAGACACAGATTCTCTCTATATTCATCGGCTGGAAACTTCATTGAGCCATCTCCGGTAGAGGATAGACCACATCAGCACGTAGCGCCTCCATTGCAAAAGCCAAAGCCGCTTGGATCGCTCCCCCTGTCAGTCGAGGGTGAGCCTCAAGGATTTGCTCAACCGTCTCACCGGCAGCCAACTTCTCAAGTATGAGTTCTACGGTGATACGTGTGCCAGCTATGATCGGTTTACCCATCTCCAATTCAAGGTTTACCCTAGGCATAGCTTATCACCCCCTTCATTCAGTCGATAGTCGGCAGTCGGTCAGTCGGCAGTCGATAGTCTGATAGTCGGCAGTCGATAGTCTGATAGTCGACAGTCGATAGTCTGATAGTCGACAGTCGGCGACCTGTTTCGGTCGGCATGTCGTATATTATATCACATTTGTTTCTGATAGGGCAAGTTTGCGAAGTTTTAGGTTTTAAGTAGGGGAACAGGGCTTTCTGAGAACTTGACGGGGACTGGGACTTGATGTATACGAGCTATTTAGGTTGAAGGCCGAAGGCTGAAGTATTTCCGTCAGGCGTTGATATTGGAGGACGTTAGACATGTATTTGACAAACGAGAGCGATTCGCTGTAATATTAAGTTAAGTTACGCCGCACATTCGTATGGCAATTGTATGGAGGATGACATATGGCTGCACCAACAGAGGTTAAAGCGCTCGATAACTACCGTCTCTGCGTCAAGTTTTCCGATGGCGTTGAAGGCATCGTGGATCTGTCCGAATTTGCTGGCAAAGGCGTGTTCGCGCTTTGGAACGATTACCGAGAGTTTCAAAGGGTCCATATTGGGCCAGATGGCGAAATCGCGTGGAGTGACCAGATTGATATGTGTCCAGATGCCATTTACCTGAAAATCACGGGCAAGAAGCCCGAAGACCTGTTCCCGAAGCTGCGGGAATTGATGCAATATGCCTGAGATCAGCCGGTTCTTCGGCATCAGCATCAAGATGTTCTACGGTGATCATGCGCCACCTCACTTTCACACGAGATACGCGGAATACAAAGGCGTGATCGATATTCAAGCCTTGGTCGTCATAAGAGACTATCTTCCGCCGCGTGTGCTGGGGATGGTTATCGAGTGGGCATCACAACATCAGGGAGAATTATCTTAAAAAGGAGTGGTGTGTTCGGACAGGAGGTTTAAATTATGAAGTTACCCAAGTGGATAGGCTGAAGACTAAAGGCTCTTAGGAATTTCAGCTTCCCACCACCATCAACACTTGCTTTACTTCCTCCGGCAGTTCCACGGGCACAAAGATGGACGCCGCGTAGAGATACCCATCAAGCTCTGATAGATCTTCATCTATGATGCGAAGCATATTGTGCGACTCAGCTTCTGGGTCCAACAGCCTACGGTACACTTTACCGACAATCAGGCTTGCCGGATTGCAGTCATTATTGATACAGATAACAAATTCGCTCATCGTATCACCCTCTTGATCTTGAACTCCTTACGGCCTATGCCGTGTGCTTCGTACCAGTGTATCTCGGCCTCACAGATTCTACCATCCGCGAGCTCCGCAGTAGCTACACCTTTCATTTTACGCCACCGTCCTCGGCCGTAAACGCGCTACAGATAGCCTCGGACGTACACCCCTCGGCCCGATGCAATGATCTCGATGGCCCTGATTTCGCTGAGGATATTGAATCTCGGGTTCATTCATCTACTGGAAAATCGGGAGTCAAGCCGAATTCATAGTCGGCAGGCCGCAGTCAGCAGTCAATAGTCAGCAGTCGGCGAGCTGTTTCGCCTGGCATCTGATAGATTATATCACATTGTCTTCGGATATGGCAATTACGCCGAGTTTTAAGTAGCGTAAGTCATCAACCATCAACCATCGCCAGTTGATTAGACTCTGACACTTGCCTCATACCAGCTATCAGCGGCAAGATCATCAGGGTGAGAATCCCCCTGAACCTTATCTATGAGTCTGAAGTGTGCGTATGTGATCGAGTTGCTTTGTTTGAGCTAACAGATGCTAAAGTATAGCCAAAAGAGGGCTTCCTGTCAAGCGGATGTAGTCCCTGCTTCCGCGGGGCAGGCCCTAGCGCCCACAGAGGTCGGTGATGAGAAGATCGAGGGCCACCGCCCCATCAACCGTCCCGGTCTTGATCGAGAGGTCGGTCTGGAGCAGCCTGTGGTAGCTCTCCTCCAGTCGCTCAAGAGAATATCCCCTGGCTTGCCTCAATACCTTCTCCAGTATCCAATCCCTGGTCTCGCCTATCTTTGCCCCGATGGCACTGGAGGGCAAACCCTGAGCCATCAATCTCCTGGCCTGAACCAGCAAGCGGAACTGACGGGTCATCATATAGAGCAGATACGGGGGCGCAGACCCCTCATCCAGGAGCTGGTGGATCAGCCGGCACGCCACCCCCAGCCGGCGCTGCACTATGGCGTCGACCATCTCAAAGACATTCGATTCCCTGGCATAGCTTACCAGCGAGTTGATATCCGCCTCTTCTATACGACCCTCTCCCGCATGGACACAGAGCTTGTCAATCTCGTTGGAGAGTATCCACAGGTTGCTCCCGATAAGATCGGTGAGGAGTCGAAGCGCCGGAGGCGAGATTTTACATCCATTGCCGGCCACGCGGGCGCGAATCCAGTTCTGGAGCTCCGTCCCCTTCGGGGGCATGTATTCCCTGACCTTGGCAAGCGGGGAAAGTTTCTTCAGCAGCGGATTGGCCCGGCTCAGCTTGCCGTCAACCAGCACCAGGACGGTGGTTTGGGGCATGTTAACCACGTGCCCGGCTAACGCACTCCAATCCTTCAATTGAGAGGGCTGATCTCCACCGCGACGCTTCCCTTTGGGTTCGAATCGAGCCAGCAGACCATCAACTATCACCATCCGCTTTGGTGACAAAAAGGACATGGTGTTGCAGATGGAGACAAGTTCATTGAGGCTCACCTTGTCTCCTTCAAGCAGGATGCGGTTAGACTCTCCCAACTCCGCCCCGCCGCAGTCGGCTTTGATTTTGGCCAGCGACTCCCTGATTGAGAAGTTGTCCTCGCCGTAAAGAATATAGAGCAATGTTGTCCCCCGAAGTTCCAAAGGCCCGGCGACCGTGGTATAATAGACTATTGATGAGTTGATTATACCATAGAACAATGGAACTCGGCATCCTCGGGCTTCCCAAGAGCGGTAAGACGACGGTCTTCAACGCGCTGACCATGGGCAGGGTGGAGGTCGCCGCCTATTCTACCGGCAAGGCGACCCCGAATGTCGGGGTGGTGAAGGTGCCTGACCCGAGGTTGGACAACCTTACCGCGATGCTAAAGCCTGAGCGCACCATTCCGGCGGAGGTGAGGTATCTTGACGGCGGTGATTCTCCCAGGGGATTTGGGCAGGTAGATGCTCTCATCCATGTCATTCGGGTCTTCCGCGATGAGCGCATCCCGCATATCAAGGGCGGAGTAGGTCCTGAACGAGATGTGGGCATCCTCGATCTTGAGTTGATCTTCTCCGACCTATCGATCATTGAGAGGCGGTTGGAGAGGTTGCGAGTTTCCTTGAAGGGGGCCAAAGCGGCGGAACGGGAGATTGCCCTCAGGGAGCAATCCCTGCTGGATAAGATCAAGTCAGCTCTGGAGGATGGCCTGCCCCTCCGGGAGCAGGAACTGAGCGAGCAAGAATGTAAAGCAATTCAGAGCTTCCAGTTTCTGAGTGCCAAACCATTGATGCTGCTTTTCAATATCGGGGAGGATCAACTGGAAGAGGTATCATCCCTGGAGCAGCGATTCCGCTCCAGCCACAAGCGGCCTCACTCCGAGGTGGCGGTGCTTTGCGGCCGGCTGGAGATGGAGCTTGGCCAACTGAATGATGATGAAGCGATGGAGTTTCGCTCCTCTATGGGGCTGACCCAGAGCGGGCTGGACCGGGCCATAAGGCTCTCCTACGGACTTCTGGAGCTGGTTACCTTTTTCTCTATCGCCTCCGGTGAGGTAAAGGCATGGACGGTTTCGAGGGGAACCAGCATTCAGAAAGCGGCGGGCAGGATACATTCGGACATGGAACGAGGCTTCATCCGGGCAGAGGTTATCGCACACGACGATCTGACGAAATGCGGCAGCCTCGCTGAGGCTCGCCGTAAAGGGCTGATCCGGCTCGAAGGCAAGAACTATCTGGTACAGGATGGTGATGTGGTTACCATCTTGTTTAACATTTAAGGAGGTAGACATGGACCTGATGCAAGCTGTAAAGAACCGGAGGAGTGTTCGCAAGCTCAGATCGGAGCCGGTGAGCAATGATCTCCTCGATACCGTACTGGAGGCGGGTCGTTGGGCGCCATCGTGGGCCAATACCCAGTGCTGGAAATTTGTGGTGGTGCAAGACCCCCTGATGAGGGGCAAGGTCGCGGAGACCATCTCTCCCGGGAATCCGGGCACTGATGCCCTGAAGAATGCTCCGGTGATCATCGCGATCTGCGGTGAGTTGGAGAGAGCGGGCTACAAGAAGGGTGTATCGATGACCGATAAGGGAGACTGGTACATGTTCGATACCGCGCTTGCGGCGCAGAACATGATGTTGGCCGCCTACTCTCTGGGGCTGGGAACGGTGGCCATCGGATCTTTCGATGCTTCAAAGGCGGCAGATCTTCTAGAGCTTCCTTCAAATGCCCGGGTGGTGCTGCTCCTTCCTCTGGGTTACCCAGTCGAGGAACCAACGGCCCCGCGCCGCAAAGAGCTAACGGAGATCGTAAGCTATGACCGATATGTAGATAGGCTGAAGACTGAAGGCTGAAGGAGGAGGGTATCATGAAAGTAGTTTTCCTGCAAGATGTGCCCGAGGTAGCTCAAGCGGGCGAAGTGAAAGAGGTGGCTGACGGTCACGCCAGAAATTATCTCTTCCCCAGGGGCCTGGCGGTACTTGCTACCGCCGCTGAAATCAAGCGTGTTGAGGCGAGAAGTCAGGCTGAAGCCCGGCGACGCGATCAGCAAGTGCAAGAGGCAGTCGCCCTCGGTGACTCCCTCCAGGGCGTCTCGCTCGTCTTTGCCAAAAGAGTGGGGTCCAGGGGAAATATGTATGGCTCAGTCTCAAACACCGCCATCGCCCAGGAATTGCACCGCCGGGGCTTTAAGGTTGATAAGCATCTGATAAGACTCGAGGAGCCCTTGCGCAAACTCGGTGCCCACGAGGTTGAGATCGAGCTGGGCAAAGGCGTGGTTGCCAGGATAGGGGTCACGATCGAAGAGGAAAAGACCGCCGAGTAGTCAGCACCATCAGGGGGATTCTCCCCCTGAAACCCCCTAGAACAGTCATGGCTGATGACAGAATACAACCTCATGATCTCGATGCTGAGGAAGCCGTATTGGGCTCACTCCTCATCGATCATGAAGCGATTCTCAAGATACTCAATCTGCTGAGTCCCCTTGACTTTTATCGGGATAAGAACCAGTGGATTTACGAGGCTTGTTACTCGCTTTATGAACGGGACGAGGCTATCAACCAGGTCACGGTGGCTCATGAACTGGGTCGGCGTGACAGGATGGAGGCCATCGGAGGGTCCGCCTATTTGAGCAATCTTATAATGAACGTTCCCACATCGGTTCACGTCGAGTACTACGCCGGGATAGTGCGCCGCCTCTCGGTAATGCGAAATCTCATCGCCGCCGCGGGGCAGATTGCCAATATCGGTTACGAAGCGCCTCCCGATCCCGAGAGCGCTCTCGACCGGGCCGAGGGCTTGCTGTTTCAACTGCGGCATGGGCAGACGTCGCGGGAATTTGTCCATATACGCGATGTCCTCGATCGCTACTTTGAGGAATCAAGCTTTGCTGCCCATCCCATCGAGGAAGGCTTCCTCCCGCATATTGACACTGGATTCACGCTGCTGGACCGGAAGCTGGGAGGGCTACACCGATCCGATATGATCGTCCTGGCTGCCAGGCCCAGTATGGGCAAGACCAGTCTGGCGGTAAACATCGCCAGGAATGCCGCCCTGAACCAGGGGGCCAGAGTCGCCATCTTCAGCCTGGAGATGTCCAGACTGGAGCTGGGATACCGCTTTATCGCCGCTGAATCGGGAGTCAATACTCAAATGCTCCGGCTCGACCAATTGACCGACGGCCAGCGCGACAGGGTTATGAGAGCCCTGGAAATCCTCACTGAGGCCCCTATCTATATAGATGACTCGGCCTTCCTGAGGGACCTGGATATGCGAAGCAAGGCACGGCGTCTGAAGAACGAGATCGGCATCGATCTCATCATAATGGATTATATTCAGTTGATACGCTCCGGCAGACGCACCGATAACCGGGTGCAGGAGATGACGTATATTTCACAAACGATCAAGGAGCTGGCCCGGGATATTGATGTGCCGGTATTGGCGGTTTCGCAGCTCAGCCGGGCCGTCGAGCAGCGTTCTCCCCACACACCCCTGCTTTCGGACCTGAGGGAAAGCGGTTCGATCGAGCAGGATGCCGATGTGGTGATGTTCATTTACCGGGACGATGTTTACCACACTGAGGAGCAATGGGCCAGACAGTATCCGGATAAGCCTTATCCCAAAGGGGAGGCTGAGATCATAATAGCCAAACACCGCAATGGCCCTACCGGACGGATCAAGCTCCATTTCAACGAGCGAACAACCAAGTTCGAGAACGCGGCGGAGGTGGCGGAGAAACCAATCTTGCTATGAACGCTCCGAAGCGATTTCCAGGATTCCCGGCGAGAACGGGGTTCACTCCAATCCCCAACCCCTTCTTCAGTGCGGTTCTGCCTGAAATTCAGGATTTATCCGAGCTGAGAGTAACGCTTCACATGTTCTGGGCACTCTATCGCAAGAAGGGCTACCCCAGGTTCATGACCTATGGCGAATTGCGCGGTGACCAGGCATTGATGTCGAGCTTCTCCGCGGAGGAGGAATTGCGGCATGCACTGGAAACGGGGCTGGGGCGGGGGACCTTGCTTTGCCTGAAGATGGACAGAGACGGTGAACCCGAAGAGCTGTATTTTCTGAATACCGAACTGTCTCGCCGGGCCATAGTCCAGATAGAGAACGGTGAAATTCGCCTGGGCGGCATGGTCAGAATAGAGCCGGCGGCGACTGAAGAGAGGCGGAACATCTTCACACTCTACGAAGAGAACATCGGACTTCTAACCCCGTTAATCGCTGAGGACCTGAAGGAGGCCGAGCGGTTATACCCCGCCTCGTGGATCGAGGATGCCTTCAGAGAAGCGGTCAGGCTCAACAAGCGCAACTGGCGTTATATCAGCAGAATCCTGGAGCGGTGGGCCTCGCGAGGAAAGGATTATGGAACAACTAGGGAAAGTCCTGAAAAGGACATTAGTCCGAAAGAGTACATCCAGAAGTACCGGCATCTCACCAGGAAATGAGCCGGCACAGATCCAGGTGTGTCCCATTTGCAGTGGTCACGGGTGGGTCGTCCTGGACGTCCCGGTGGAGCACCCCGATTTCGGCAGGTCGTTCCCCTGCGAGTGCAGACTGAGGGAATTCGCCGGCAATCGGGTCCAGAGGCTTGAGCGGTACAGCAACCTGGGGCCTCTGACACGACTCACCTTCGACAATCTGCGGCCACAGGGGCTGGATGCCGATCCGGACAAACAGAAGCAGTTCAAATTCTGCTATGAGCAGGCCAAGGCGTTCGCCGGTGATCCGCATGGGTGGCTGGTGCTCACCGGTCCCAGCGGCTGCGGCAAGACACATATGGCCGTCGCCATCGCCAATCATTGCCTCAGGCAAGGAATAGCGATCTTCTGGGCCATCGTCCCCGATCTTCTCGATCATCTACGGACTACGTTCAGTCCCACCAGCGACGTGAGCTATGACGATCTCTTCGAACGGGTGAAGAATACCCCAATGCTCATCCTCGACGACCTGGGAACCCACAGCAGCACACCCTGGGCTGAGGAGAAGCTCTTCCAGGTGCTGAATCACCGCTTCAATGCTCAACTGCCCACTGTGGTCACCACAATCTCCCTGCGTGACCTTGACCAACGGCTGCAAACCCGACTAAAAACTCCGGGGCTGTCCCGGCAATTGGAGCTGAGGAAAGAAGGTCCCCCGCTTTTCAATCATATCGGCGGATTGAGCAGGGACATAATCTGCACTATGAGCTTCAAGACCTTCGATATTCAGGGGATGAATGCCGATAGGGAGCAGAGAGAGAGCCTCAAAATGGCCCTGGAGGCCGCTCGGCAGTTTGCGGAATCGCCTGAGAACTGGCTGGTACTGGTGGGGCCGCCTGGCTCCGGTAAGACTCATCTGGCGGCAGCCATCGCCAACCAGCAGATCACCTCCCAGCGCCCGGCCTTTTTCGCCAGCGTTCCGGAATTGCTCGATCATCTGCGTCCCACCTTTGGGACTAACGACCGGCGGGGACATGAGATACGGATCGAGGAGATCAAGAACAGCCCGCTATTGATCTTCGATGATCTGGGGATGGAAACAGCGACTGCCTGGGCCCGGGAGAAGCTCTATCAGATTCTCAATTACAGATACAATGCCCGACTTGCTACCGTGATCACGGTGACCAATCCCGCATTGGAAAGCCTCGATGCTCGTTTGAGGTCGCGCCTTATGGATCCCCGAATAAGCAACGTGGTTCCGATTGGCGCTCCGGATTATCGAGGGCAGGATAAACGTGCCCCCCGCTCCCGGCGAGGTCGGTGATGAGGCATCTGGCGGAGGGAGTGGGATTCGAACCCACGACCCCGATCTCTCAGGGTAACCGCTTAGCAGGCGGCCGCACTAGACCACTATGCGATCCCTCCCTTACACCTAAAACCCAAAACCTAAAACTTATTATAGACCACCAGCATCCATTTTGCAAAGATTCGTAACTACTCAGGTTGTCAGGCCTGCCCCCGGCCGCAGGCCCAGGGGTTCACGGTTCACGGGTTGGTTACCCTATCTTAAAATTCAAACCGTCCAATCTTCATGGTTCTCCAACCTTGAACCTTGAACGTCGGAACCTTGAACCTGAGTAGTTGCAAAGATTCTTGCATTCCAACTGACAATGATGTAGAATGGAGCCGTAAGTACAATTGGAGGGTCGATCAATGGCATTTGCGGACAAGACCTTGGTTTGTCGCGATTGCGGCCAGCAGTTTATCTTCACGGCCGGGGAGCAGGAGTTCTACGAATCACGCGGCCTGCTCAACGAACCCGGCCGCTGTCCAGACTGCCGGCGCGACAGAAGGCGAGGAGGGCGCTTCGGTTATCAAGGACCACGCGAGATGCATAAAGCGGTGTGCGCCGCTTGTGGGTCTGAGTGTGAGGTACCTTTTCAACCTCGAGGTGACCGCCCGGTCTACTGCAGTGACTGCTTTGGCAATCTAAAAGACCAGCGCTAGAGTTCAGAATCGTTCTGGAAATCAAAGACAGAATAGCTGCTGAAACGATGAGCATTGGAGCATTATGGGTAAGACTACGTCTGCCCGAAAATGGCTCTCTCAAGAGCAAGCGTAAGGTTCTGAAATCGATTACCAGTCGGGTGGAGAACAAGTTCAATGTAGCCATTGCCGAGGTCGAGGATCACGATCTCTGGCAAGTGGGGACATTGGGTGTGGCGTGCGTGAGCAACGATGGTCGCCATGCCAATGAACTCCTCTCGAAGGTGATGGATTTCATTGGGTCCATCAGAGGGGATGCCGAGATTCTGGATTACCGGATTGAGATTCTGCACGCCTTTTAGTGGGGTCAGGCCCATAGGGATGGATACTCCAGCCTTTCTCGATCACCTGAGGAAGCTCCCCTTCTATCATGATCAGATCGTCCATCGGGAATATATTCCGCCCCGCGAAGCCCGGTATCAGCAATTAGAAAAGCCCTTGCAACCCGCCCTTCAGGCTGCGCTGGAGGCGAGTCATCTATTTCCTCTATACAGCCATCAGGCCGCTGCGGTAGATGCCACTCGATCGAGAAAGAATGTCATTGTATCCACTCCCTCAGCCAGCGGCAAGACGCTCTGTTACAATTTGGTGGTGCTCAATTCACTCCTCGAAGAAAAGGGCAGCCGAGCCCTTTATCTCTTCCCAACAAAGGCCCTGGCCCAGGATCAGCTCCGGGCCCTCGATGAGCTCATTTCTGCCGCTGGGCTGAAGATTAAGAAGTCAACCTTCGATGGAGATACCCCATGGAAGGAACGGGCGGAGATACGGCGGTCGGCTCGGATCGTGCTCTCAAATCCCGATATGTTGCACCTCGGCATTCTGCCCAATCATCGCTCATGGACTGGATTTCTCAGCCAGTTGAAATATGTGGTCATCGATGAGGCCCATGTCTACCGCGGCGTCTTCGGCTCCCATGTAGCTAACGTAGTCCGCCGTCTCCGGCGCATCTGCGCTCGCTACGGCTCAAGTCCCCAGTTTATCTGCTGCTCCGCCACCATCGCCAATCCGCGGGAGCATGCGGAAAGACTGACCGGTCTTCCCTTCGAAGCTATCACCGAGGATGGGGCGGCGTTCGGGGGGAAGGATTTCATTTTTTGGAATCCGCCGTTGATCGATGAGGCCCGGTCCGTCCGTCGTAGCGCCACCACCGAAGCCACGTACCTGCTGACCGAGCTCGTGTCGGCGGGAATTCGTAGTCTCGCCTTTGCCCGAACCCGCAAGCTGGTGGAGCTGATCTACATGTATGTCAGAGACCAACTGGCGGCCAGAGCCCCCGAACTCGCGGGACGAATAAGGCCTTACCGTGCCGGCTATCTGGCCGAAGCGCGCCGGGAGATCGAACGAGAACTCTTCAAAGGAAAACTCCTGGGAGTGGTGGCCACGACGGCGCTGGAGCTGGGGGTGGATATTGGGCGTCTCGATGTTACTATACTCACCGGTTACCCTGGCAGCATCGCCGGCACCTGGCAACAGGCGGGGAGGAGCGGTCGGGGGAGGCAAAGGTCTCTGAGCATCCTCATCGGCTCTGAAAACCCGCTGGACCAGTATTTCATGCGGCATCCCGAAGCTCTGTTCGGGAAGGGGTTTGAGCATGCCCTGATTGCACCTGCAAACCCTCATATACTCAATCCACACCTCGTGTGTGCTGCCTGGGAGTCTCCCCTGAGCCAGAGGGACCAGAGATACTTTGGTGACTTCGAACCGTTGAGGTTGGAATTGGAGGAGGACGGCTTGCTCCGGATGCGGGGCAGGAGATGGTACCCGGCAACGACTGTCGCTTCTCCAGCCCAGGGGGTGAACATTCGCTCCACCTCATCCACCAACTACGCCCTGATTGACGCCGGCACCGGAGAGTTGCTGGAGACGATAGAATCGGCGATGGCATTCTTTCAGATACATCCCGGAGCGGTCTATCTTCATCAGGGCGAAGCCTACCTGGTCACCAAACTGGATCTTAAGTCTCACACTGCCTATGCCGAACCCACAGACGCTGCGTACTACACTCAAACCAGGGACATAACCGATCTTAAGATACTCAAGACGACGGGAGAGAAAACCATCGGGCGGACCAGGGTTTATGTGGGCGAGGTGGAGGTCACCACTCAGGTCTTGGGGTTCAAGAAGAAGCGGGTGTACAGCGAGGAGGTAATTGGGGAGGAACCACTGGACCTGCCACCACAGGCATTTGAGACGGTGGCTCTCTGGTTCGGCATCCCCTCTCGGATCCAGGAAAGGGTCGCTCGCCAGGGGCTCGATCTTGCCGGCGGGCTGCATGCCGCCGAACATGCCGCAATCGCCATGCTGCCGCTGTTTGCCCTCTGCGACCGGAACGATATCGGGGGCGTTTCCACCCCGCTCCACCCCGATACCGGCAGGGCCCAGATATTCATCTACGACGCTCATCCCGGCGGGGTGGGGATCGCCGAGAAGGGATTTGAACTGGTGAAGCAGTTGTGGCGGGAGACCGCAAAGCTCATCGCCGAGTGTCCTTGTGAGGAGGGCTGCCCCAGTTGTGTGCAGTCTCCCAAGTGCGGCAACAATAATCAGCCCCTGGATAAGCAAGCGGCGCAGGTGATATTCGAGAGGCTGTTATCTTATACTTCATTGCCCGCTCTCGAATACGGGGGTGAAGGATAATCAGGTCACAACTTGACATAATGTAGTTGTCGTAGAAGAGTATATCGATATAGGGAAGTTCAATCGGCAAGGCCGCAACTATCCATTATCCCTATTTGACACATTGATTCTCTCTATGATATACTATCTGAGACAGGAGGCTTATCGTGGCTATATCGTCGAGAATAATGATCATCCTCGCCGGCCTCATCTTTGGGGCGCTGGGAGCACTGCTTGTCGAGTGGGGCAATCCGGGGAACATGGGCATCTGTGTTGCCTGTTTCTATCGAGATATTGCCGGGGCGCTTGGCTTGCATCGTGTCGGTGTGGTGCAGTATATTCGTCCGGAGATAATCGGCTTTGTGCTGGGGGCATTCATCTCCGCTTATGGATTTAGAGAGTTTCGCGCCCGGGGTGGTTCCTCGCCGATGGTGCGTTTCTTCCTGGGAGCTTTTGTCACGATCGGGGCACTGGTCTTTCTCGGCTGTCCCATACGGGCACTTCTTCGCCTCGCCGGGGGAGACCTCAACGGCATCACCGCCGTAGCCGGCCTCATTCTGGGGGCAGTTATCGGCATCTTGTTTCTCAAGCAAGGCTTTAACCTCGGCCGGTCATCCGCGACGAAAAGGGCAAATGGATGGATCATGCCCGTGGCAATGCTCGCACTGCTGCTCCTGGCTATCTTCCCGCCGGGATTCATCTTTGAGAGCGAGAAGGGGCCGGGGGCGACGCATGTCACACTTTGGATAGCGCTACTCGCCGGACTTGGGGTGGGCATCCTGGTGCAACGAACGCGGATGTGTATGGTCGGTGGTTGGCGCGACCTTTTTCTTATTAAGAATACTCACCTGTTCGGTGGGATAGCAGGCTTCTTCATCGGGGCACTTCTCCTAAATCTGATCCTGGGGCACGTGAGCTGGGGATTTGAGGGCCAGCCGGTGGCTCACACCAATCATCTGTGGAATTTTCTCGGCATGGTCCTGGTTGGATTGGGTTCGGTCCTTCTCGGCGGCTGTCCATTGCGGCAAACGATCCTCTCCGGGGAGGGCGATACCGACGCCGGGATGACCGTTCTTGGGTTCTTCGCGGGGGCTGCCTTTGCCCACAATTTCCTGTTGGCCTCAACCCCAGATGGTCCAACAGACTTTGGACAGGTAGCGGTCATCGTGGGGCTGGTTTTCGCTGCGAGCGTGGGCTTTCTTATGCGCGACAGGACATGATAAGGAGCAAAGAAATGATTGAAGTTGATGCGCGAGGCTTCTCCTGCCCCATACCGGTGGTGAAAACCACTCAGGCCCTTGATGGGCATCCAGGTAAGCCGGTTATCGTACTCGTGGATAGCGAGGTTGCCAGGGAAAATGTATCTCGCCTCGCCCGGAGCAGGGGATATTCGGTTAAGGTAGAACAGGTTCTCGATGGGTATAGGCTCCAGTTGGCCCCTGCGGGCAAGTAGGTTGAAGTTCTTGGTATGCGGGGGCGATGGTGTGCGGGGGCGGAGGTGCTCTATGATCTACCTCGATAACGCTGCTACCTCCTGGCCCAAGCCGGAGGCGGTCTATCAGGCGATGGACGGCTTCATGTGTCAGGTGGGCGCCAGTCCGGGCCGCTCCGGGCACCGGCTTTCCATCGAGGCTGGGCGCGTCGTTTATGAGACCAGGGAGTCGTTGGCCCGGCTCTTTAATATCGATGACCCGCTGCGCATTATCTTTACCAGCAACGCCACCGAGGCACTAAATGTCGCGATAAACGGGGTCTTACGCCCTGGCGATCACGCTATCACCAGCAGCATGGAGCATAACTCGGTGATGCGCCCCCTTCGCGCCCTGCAGGAGAGGGGGGTTGAGCTAACCGTGGTCAGTTGCTCAAAGGAGGGTTTTCTCGATCCTGGCGGAATTGAAAAGGCGATCAAGCCAAACACGCGGCTCATTGTCCTGAATCATGCCTCCAATGTGGTAGGGACCCTACTTCCGGTGATCGAAGTAGGTGCAATTGCCCGCCGGCATGGGGTGCTCTTCTGCATCGATGCCGCTCAAAGCGCCGGCGCCTATCCTCTGGACGTATCCTTTATGAAGGTCGATCTCCTGGCGTTCACCGGGCATAAATCTCTCTATGGCCCGCAGGGAACCGGCGGGCTCTACATTCGCCAGGGTGTGGAGGATGTAGTTGAGCCCTTGATGCGTGGTGGCACCGGCAGTCGATCCGATTCCGAGCACCAGCCTGATTTTCTGCCGGACAAGTACGAAAGCGGTACGCCCAACACGGTGGGCCTGGCAGGGTTGGGGGCGGGGGTGCAGTTCGTCTTATCCCGTGGCGTAAATGCTCTACGAGAAAAGGAGGAGAAGCTGATGTATCTCCTTATCGAGGGGCTTGGAGCGATTCCCGGGGTCACCCTCTACGGCAGCGGCGATGCGCGAGAACAGGTGGCAGTGCTTTCCTTCAATATCGCCGGGATAGCCTCTTCAGAGGTGGCAATGCGGCTCGAGGAGGAGTATGATATTCTGTGTCGGCCGGGGCTGCAATGCGCACCCATAGCACACAAGACATTGGGGACATTCCCCGGGGGAACAGTTCGGGTGAGTCCCGGTTACTTCACTACCGAGTACGAGGTAGACATCGTCCTCAGGGCAATCCGCAATATTGCCAGTATGGGTAAGGGCATTGGTCTCTAAGGATAGAGAAAACAATAAGTATGGGATCCGCTGCGTGGTACTCTTTCACTCGATAAGCGGAGCGCTCCGTGCCGAGAAGCTGCTGAAGGCGGAAGGCGTGCCTCTGAAGATGATTCCCGTGCCGCGGCATCTGAGTTCGGACTGTGGCATCTGTATTCGGTTCGAGCGGGCCGACGAGCTGAAGGTTGAGGGAATACTTGGCCGAAGCAAGTTGGAAATCCAGGGGATACATCAGATATAAGCGTGTAGGGGGTAGTAGGTAGCGTGTAGCCTCCCTACCCTCTACCCTCTATGCGCTACACGCTATAAACCCTGTGATCTCGGTGTGCTCTGTGGCTGAATAGGCGCTTATCGGCCTTTTGGAGAGAAAAAAATGGACAAACCGAATCCTCGTCTAACCGAATCCGTCAGCGGCGCCGGCTGAGCCGCCAAGCTCAGTCCAGGGGACCTGGACAAGGCGTTGCGTGGCCTGGAAATCCCCCACGATCCCAACTTGATTGTGGGATTCGATAGCTTTGATGATGCCGGCGTCTACCGGCTAACCGACGACTTGGCCATCATCCAGACCGTCGATTTCTTCACGCCCGTCGTCGATAATCCCTACGACTTCGGCCGCATCGCTGCCGCCAATGCCCTGGGCGATGTGTACGCCATGGGCGGCAAGCCAGTCACGGCGATGAACCTCGTCTGTTTCCCCAGCAGGACGATGGACATAGCCATTTTGAGGGACATTCTGCGTGGAGGGATGGATAAGCTCCACGAGGCGGAGGTGACCCTGGTGGGAGGGCATAGCGTGGACGACCCCGAACTGAAGTACGGCCTCTCGGTCACCGGGGTAATCCATCCGTGCAAGATCGTGCTCAATTCGGGGGCAGTGCCCGGCGATAGCTTGATACTCACCAAGCCGCTGGGGACGGGCATTATCAATACGGCAATTAAGGCGGACATGGCCGATGAGAAGACGGTAGGCATGGTTACCGAGCAGATGGCTACTTTGAATAGGCGAGCCTCTCAGTTGATGCAGGAGGTGGGAGTCCACGCCTGCACCGACGTAACCGGCTTCGGGCTTTTGGGCCATGCCTGCGAGATGATTCAGAATAACTCCATCGGAATAGCGATCTATTGCTCTGCGGTTCCCATCTTTGCCGGGTCCATCGAATTCGCCCGAATGGGAGTTGTGCCCGGTGGGGCATTTCGCAATAAGGCCTTTCGCGCTGCCATGGTGGAATTTGCCGCTGGTGTCCCTCAGTGGGCACCGGACATTCTCTTCGATCCCCAGACCTCGGGAGGGCTGCTGATTTCCGTTCCGCAGGAGAAGGCGAAAGTGTTGCTTGAGCAGTTGCACTATACCGGCCACAGAGAGGCAGCCATCATTGGGGAAATAGTGGTGGAGCCGAAGGGAAAGATAAGCGTCGTGGAATAAGGTGAGCCGGGCTAATCAGCTAGCCATATTTGGCCGCTTTTCCGATTTGTGCCAGTCTCTCGCGGTAGGCGCCGGCAATTTCATGGCGGCGCAACACCCCCACCAGGCGGCCCCTGTCATCCCGGTCGACAACGGGGATGCGACCATAATCCCCCGGGATCGTGCTTAACACCTCATATAGGGTGTGATCGGGATGAACCACGAAGGGTTCCTTAGTAGCCACATCGCCAACGGGAAGGTGAGCGTTCCCGCTGAGCAGGGGTTCTTCCAGGTCGACTACGGTAACCACCCCGTATAGGAGGCCATTCTCGTCCAGAACCGGGAAGCCATGGCGTCCCGTACTGCGCAGCAGGCTGCTGACCTTTTCCACCGACATGGTGGAAGACACAGTGGGAAAGTCAGGGGTCATTACCTCGTCAACCCTGATTCCTCTCATCACATTCGCCACGTCCTCACGGTGAACGTCCAGTGGCTCCTCTCTAGGGAAATCCATCTGCTGGATAAAATACTCATTGAAGTTGAGATGCGAGGACAGCTCAACGTGTTCAACGAAGCCGACAAGCTCGTTGGCCATCCGCCAGTAGTCCCTGGACAGAAGGGCCATGGAAGCCCCCGTGGTGGCGGCATTGCCTAATGAGGTGATAATCTTCAGGTCGAGCGTGGGAATAAGGCCGATGCGCATAGCGCTGTATGGGCTGGCATAATTCCCCAGCGCGCCGGCGAGGTGCACCCGCTGAATATCCTCAGTGGCGATGCCCAGTTCATCCATTAGTGTCTTTATCCCGGCGGCGATAGCCGCCTTAGCGAGCTGAAGTTCGCGAACGTCCTTTTGAGTGAGATAGATTGGCTTGCCGTCGTAGCTCTCCTCCGGCGAGGCGACGAGAAAGTTATATACCCCCGACCTCTCGACTATTCTTGAACTCAAACCTTCTGCGGTTCTTCCGCGAGGAGGGCGAATCAAGCCCTCATGATCCATGAGGTCATAGTGCAGGAGTGCGGTGACCAGATCAACCAGTCCGCTTCCGCAAATCCCTTTGGGTTTGATGTTGCCGATGATCTGGTAACCCAGGCGGCCTGCTTCGAAAGCGACGCCCTCGATGGCGCCGGCCTTAGCGATCATCCCGCGGGAGATCGTTGTCCCTTCCAGGGCGGGGCCGGCGGCGGCCGAGCACGTCAGCAATCTGCTGGCATTCCCGAGAAATATCTCCCCATTGGTACCCAGGTCCAATCCCAGTATAATCTCATTACCCTGTTCCGCTACCCCGGAAGCCAGCATGACGCTGATAAGATCACCACCAATATAGCCGGATTTTACCGGCATCATATAAAGCAGGGCCTCCGGATGTAATCGCAGGCCCACATCCGTCGCTTTTACAGTCAGTCCATCGGTCAAAACGGGAGCGAAGGGCGCTTCGGCGATCCCCAGCGGATTCAATCTCAGAAAAAGGTGCTGCATGGTAGTGTTCCCCGCGGCAACCGCCACGAAGATGTCATTTGGATCCAGCCCACCTACTTGCAGAAGCCGCTTGATGATGAGGTTCATATCCCTTACCAGCAGGTCGTGCAGGTAGTTGAGGCCATTCGAATGCTCTTTCACAAACTGAAGGCGACTGATCACATTTGAGCCATATTTCATTTGACCGTTGAGACGGGAAATGACGGCAATTTCGCTTCCGTCGGTCAAACTGATGAGCTTGCCGACAAGGGTGCTGGTGCCTAGATCGAAGACCAATCCGTACCGCCGGCCCACCTCTGCCCAGTTCTGCCAGGCCATCAAGCAATTCTCATGGAGCACCGCTGCCCCCCGTGACTGGGTTTCCTGCAACATTTGAGGTAACGTGCGCAGACAGTGCAGCGATGCCTTCATGTCTTCATAATCCGGACCCATGGCTAGTTTGATCCGGTCGAGATCGGAAAACCCCTCATGCCGATGGCTGGAAAGCAATGTGACGGGCCGCTGATCCACCAGGGGATTCAAATGAAAAAGCGGCCGATGACCGGTCTTCAGAATCTGGACATATTCCAGACCGGGATCGGATTCTCCGAGGTAGACCACCGTATCCTCGTTGACCTCGGTGCGGCAAGCAAGGTGAATGCCCCCTTTGAGTTCGTCCTCATCGAGGAGCTCCACCGATTCTTGTGACGGAGGACCTGTGGACGAGAGGATTCTCACTTTGCACTTGCCACATTTTCCCAGTCCGCCGCAGTCTCCCTCCAACTCCACGTCCTCATTTTGCAGCGCCTCCCAGACGGTTTGTCCCCGGTTCACCTCCAGCCAGAGGTCGTCAGGTAAGACGTTCAACCAGACGTGCCTCGTTTTAGGTTTTTTAAATCGAGAGAGGATCCTATCGACTGTTTTCGCTTTTCGGACTTTTGGTTGGGGGGCTTTTTTCATCGTAAGCTCTCAGTCCTCAGATTTCAGCAATCAGCCAGCAGTCAGTGGAGGGGTGGGACTACCGACTACTAACCAACCTGACGAGCTCTCTTCCCAGATGGGAGTAATCTGCATCTCGAATCTCCAGAGATAAGTGCAAGAGTTCAGCCAGTTCCCTGGCCTTGCTGACGAGATCTGGATCTGATGGCTGCCGGACGTAGAGCACTCTCCGGTAGTGTTCGAAGCAGCATTTTAGCATTTCCTCGTCGTGGAGTTCCAGTGGCTCGATGCAATACTCTTCGAAGTTGAGAATCAGGTCTCTCTCCAGAAAATAGGTCCCCGCTGTCTCGTTCATGATGCCCTCGAATCGTTCGCTCCCGAGGAGCATTTCGTAGCAGTGATTCCCGGAGACCCTGGAGATTCCGTTCTGTTTACAAAAATCGTCGATGTCAGGAAAACATTCCCCGTAAAGGCATATAATACGTTCCTTCCGCTCTTTGGCATTCAATATCTCCTGGAGCAGGTGTCTCTTGAGCCTTTGCGGTCTCATGTGCAGATTCGATAGCAGGAAGTTGAGACGCAAATGACGGTACTTGCTCTCCAGCCGGAGGTGCTCCAGTGCCGGCTGGAAAACCCCGCAAGCGATGATGCAGGTTGGTGGAAGACCACTTCCTTCCTTAATCTTGCTGAGATCGTTCTCGATACGACCTCCTCTGAACTACAGAATCATATCTTTTCTATTATAAGACAGATATGCCCCGCCGATGCAAACGCTGGTAATCGCCAGCATAAGGATCAGATAGCCGGGGTTTATTGTTTCATAATAAACAATATCAACGGAATCTGCATAGTGAAACGGGGTAAAGTGTTCCAGGAACTTGAACCTATCAGCAGCGCCGGCAATTTTGTTGAAAAAGAATGTTACCAGGACTATGCTCAAGCATATTGCCGTGAGCGATTTGCCTTTCTTGATAATTGCAGCGGCGAGGAAACCCACTGAAGCAAAAGTAATCTGAGCCAGGAAAGGCGCGACCAGCAGGAATAAGAAAACCGTCCTGTTGTATTCATGGCCGGCGGCAAATATTCGAAATGATATGAACGCCGTAATGCTAATCAGAACATTTAATACGGCAATGTTGGTAAACCATACCAGCAATTTCCCGGTAATGATGCTGCTCCGGACAAGTGGTTTGGCCAGCAAGAATTCAATAGTCTTATCTTTCTCTTCTTTGGCCAGAATCCCCGAAGAAAGCAGGATTGCATATATGCTGCCCAGCAAAATGACTGTTATATACGAATCCATAGCGTAGAAACCAAGTATGGTAGTCATATCTACCCTGTCAAGCCCAAACGCAAGCAGCAGTGGTTCAGGGAAGAGGTCTTTCGCCACATCCCATAGCGCTACTACTTCCAGAAACATGGACGTATAAAGCAGGAGTAACCCAGCGATAATAGCTGCCCAAACCAATAAACTTGTTCTGTTTTTTCGCAGTTCCCTCAAGTAAAGGTTCACTTTCACATCCCCTTTCTCGGCAAAACTCAGCTACTGTCTGCTCACCATCACCTGTGATAATAATGCATAAATATCTCCTCTAACGAGGGTTCTTCTATCCAAAGATTCTTCAGGTTTATTTCGCTCAATCTTGCCAGCAAGAGATTAATATCGCCATTATACAATAATTTCACAATCTTATCGCTGGTTTCCTTTTGAATTATTCCGGGCAGATCGAAATCAATCCCCTCATTCCCGTCGAATTCAATTCTGATGTTCTTAAATGTATCTTCCACCAGGTTATCAATATTCTCAACCTTGACTATAGTTCCATCTTTGATGATAGCCACCCTGTCACATATTTTTTGCACTTCAGTTAAGATATGTGAAGAAAAGAAAACCGTAGCCCCCTTATCCTGTTCTTCCTTCAGAATTTCAAAAAACACCTTCTGCACCAGCGGATCGAGCCCGCCGGTCGGTTCATCGAGTATCAGCAATTCAGGATTATGAATAAGCGCCTGGATAATGGCAAGTTTTTTCCTGGTTCCATGGGAGAGGGACTCAACTTTCTTCTTGTCTAAATCAAGCTCCAACCGATCAGACAAATCGGCTATCTTCTCCGGATAGCTGCGATCATAAAATCTGGAAGAATATTGCAGCATCTCGCTCGCTGTTAAATCACTATAATAATCTACTTCAGAAGGGACATAACCTACCTGACGTCTAATTTCCTTTGTGTGTTTGATAATATCTTTTCCAAGAATCTTTGCACTCCCGCTTGTCGGGAAAATAAAGTTCAATAATAATCTAATGGTGGTTGATTTCCCGGCCCCATTTGGGCCAATAAACCCAAGTATTTCGCCCTTTTTCACTTCCAAATTCAGATCAATTATTCCCCTTGATTTTCCATAATACTTGGTAAGATTATTGATTTCAATTATATTCATCGGGTGAACACCTCCGCCTTGATTTTAGCACAGACAATTCACCGGTCACCATCACGAATTAAATCATCCAAAACGTAACTGAAAGGTTTTATGCTAAATCATAAAAACAACCCAAATCAGTTGACGCGGAGTGAGCATCCTCAGATGCGAACAACCCACCGTCGGCATCTGAGGATGCCGACTCCTCCCGAATATAGTGCCGGGTCTGGGGAAGGGGGGACTCGAACCCCCACGCCTTGCGGCACATGATCCTAAGTCATGCTCGTCTGCCAATTCCGACACTTCCCCGTAAAGTTACGCTAGATACAAACTCTCCTTCCGAAAAAGTTAACCATTGGTTAACTCCTGAGAGGTCAACTCCAGAGCTATTATCATCATTCCCGGGTAGTAGACGGGATGGTATCTCCCAACACACAATAACATTCTACCACAATTGCTTGAAAAGGTTTATAGGCTGGTTGGCAATGGTATCAGTTGGTGATACCATATACTCGTGAATCGACCCCATCCGCGCAAAGAAGCTGGGCGAGCAACAGTAAAGGAGGTACGAGATTTCTTGATGCGGGCAGGAATAGATTTGAGAAAACCTCTCGTATGCTCTATAATAAAGTAGATAGGGAGGTCAGCCGTTGCACACTCTGGGGAAGCACTTCCTTTTGGATTTGAAGGATTGCAATAAGGATGTACTCGACGATCTGGAGTTCCTGAAAGCTGCCCTCTCGTCCGTAGCACAACGATCGCAAGAGGAGATGCTGGGGGAATCATTCTATCATTTTACTCCACAGGGAGTCAGTGGGCTGGTGCTTGCCAATGGCTCTCATATTTGCATCCATACCTGGCCGGAATACGGCTATGCAGCGGTGGATATCTTTACTCACAGCGATTCGTTTCATCCGGAGGAGGCAGCGAAGCTTATCATAGAGAAACTCGGCTCTCAAAACCCTTCCATTGTAGAACTTAACAGAGGAGCGTGAATCAATGACGACAGTGCCTTCAACCTGGTTTGTAGAGTTTGTCACGCCGGACACTATCCAGCAATTTGCGGTCAAGGATGTTCTTTATTTCGGCCGCTCGAAATATCAGACGGTGGAAGTGATCGAAACCGTAAGCTTTGGCAAATGTCTCATTCTGGACGGAAAGATACAATCATGCGAGAAGGACGAATTCATCTATCATGAAGCACTGGTTCATCCGGCGATGATCCTCCATCCCAATCCTGAAACGGTGTTCATTGCGGGTGGTGGAGAGGGGGCGACCCTGAGAGAGGTACTGGCTCATAAGACGGTCAAGAAGGTGGTGATGGTGGATATCGATGCCGAGGTGATAGACGTTTGCAAGCGGCTCCTGCCGGCTCATCACCAGGGCTCCTTTGACGATCCTCGGGTGGAGCTTCTGCACCTGGATGCCAGGAAATACCTGGCTGAGACTAAAGAACGATTCGATGTTATCATCATTGATCTGCCTGAACCCATAGAAGGGGGGCCGGCCTATCTCCTGTATACCGAGACATTCTACCGGCTCCTTAAAGACAAGCTCGCTGCTGATGCCACTTTCGCCCTGCAGGCTGGGTCTACGTGTCTGGGGACTACCCGGGTCTATACGGCGATTAATAACACCCTGAAAACTGCTTTTTCGGTAGTTGCCCCCTATGAGGTAAACGTTCCTTCCTTCGGAGGACCCTGGGGATTTTCGCTGGCGTCTCTCAAATTCGATCCCCTCAGGCTTTCTCCAGAGGAGGTTGATCGTCGAATTAGCCATCGCTTGAACAAGCCCCTTGCCTTTTACGATGGGCAAACTCATCAAGGTCTCTTCTTTATTCCTAAATATCTTCGGGACGCGATGGACAGGGAGACGATGGTGATCACCGAGGATAATCCGGTGTTTATCCCGTGACAGATTCAAAGTCCCAGGGTTCACAGTTCAAGGCCTGCCCCCGGCCGCAGGCCCAGGGGTTAGAGAGCGATGAAGATCGAACCGTTTGAAGATAAGCCCACCAACCGTGAACCGTGAACCCGACAACCCGACTACTTACTATGGATATTCTAGCCGATCTCAATCCCGCCCAAAGGGCAGCGGTGGAATGCGTCGAAGGGCCGCAACTGGTCGTTGCCGGCCCCGGAAGCGGCAAGACCCGCGTCATCGCTCATCGCATTGCTTATCTCATTAAGGTCTGCGGCGTAAGCCCCTATCGTATCCTGTCGGTTACCTTTACCAACAAGGCAGCGCGGGAAATGAAAGAGCGCGTCTGCCGTATGCTCGGCGATCAGGCGGACGGGATCACGTTGGGTACATTCCATGCTATCTGCGCCGGTATCCTGCGGCGAGAGGCGGACCACATAGGGCTGGAACGAAGATTCGTAATTTATGACGACGGCGACCAGATGAGCCTCATTGCTCGCTGCCTGGAGGAGTTGAGTCTTGATCCTAAACAGAATCCCCCGCGGGCGATAAAGTCAGCCATATCCTCAGCTAAGGCAAGGCTTCTGGGTCCAAAGGAGTATGTAAGCCGGAATTACCCCGAGGAAGTGGCCAAGAGAGTCTACGAACTCTATCAGAAGATGCTCATCGAGAGCAGAGCGCTGGATTTCGATGATCTCCTGATGCAAACGGTTTGCCTCTTCAGGGGTCACCACGATGTCCTGTCAGAATACCAGTCCCGCTACTTGCACGTCATGATCGACGAGTTTCAGGATACCAATGTGGCCCAGTATGCTCTGGCAAAGCAGTTGGCAGGGAAGCACCGCAATATCTGCGCGGTTGGGGATCCTGATCAATCGATATACTCGTGGAGATTTGCCGACCTGCGTCACATCATGGACTTTGAGCGCGATTATCAGGATGCCAGGGTGGTGTTTCTGGAGCAGAACTATCGCTCTACTCAGACCATTCTGACGGCCGCTTCCCATCTTATTTCATGCAACAAGAGGCGCCGGGAGAAAAGCCTCTATGCCCAGAATGGGGGTGGGGTTCCTATTGGTATCATAGAAACCTATAACGAACAGGAAGAGGCCCAATTCGTAGTCGGTGAGATTGACAGCCTCATAAACGATCATGGCCATAGTACGGGCGACTGTGCAGTGATGTATCGAACTAATGCCCAGTCTCGGGCGCTTGAAGAAGCTTTCGTTCGCTATGGATTTCCCTATAAGCTGGTGGGTGCTACCCGTTTCTTCGAGCGGCGTGAGGTTAAGGATGTCCTCTCGTATCTCAGGCTGATCAACAATCCCTACGATAGCGTGAGTCTGGCTCGGATAATTAACGTTCCTGTACGGGGGATCGGGCAGCGCACTATGGCCAAGCTTTCGTGGTGGGCTCGTAGTAGGGAGATACCGCTTTACTCCGCCTTGAAACTCATCGCTAATGGAGAGGAAACCTCACACTCACCCCGGAGCATTCAGATTCTAAATAGTTTCACCAGCATGCTTGATGAGCTCATATCTGAGAGATCACAACGGGACCTGGTCGGCCTGTTTGACCTGCTTCTGGAGCGTATCGGATACAAGGAATATATTCTGGAGAGCGATGAAGGTGAGGAGAGATGGAGCAACGTCCTCGAGCTCCGGAGTATGGCAGGTGAGTACAACGATCTCGAACCTCAAGATGCCCTGGCGGCCCTGCTGGAACGAGTGTCCCTGATCTCCGATGTAGATGATCTGGCGGAGGGGATTGAGGCTGTCACCCTGATCACCCTGCATCAGGCCAAGGGGCTGGAGTTCCCGGTGGTCTTTATCGTGGGTATGGAGGAGGGAATTCTGCCCCATTTTCGCTCTTTTGCTGACCCGGAACAGATGGAGGAGGAGCGGCGGCTCTGCTATGTGGGGATAACCCGGGCCAAGGAAAGGGTGTATCTGGTTCATGCCTTTCGCCGTAGTCTGTATGGGGGTAACCGCCCGAACTCACCCTCCCCCTTCCTGAAGGATATTCCGGCGCATTTGGTAGTCCGCAACTCGAATCGACAAACAACGGTGAGCCCATGCGCCGGCGGCGAGCATACCCGCCCGCAGACTGCGGAACTTAAGGCCGGTGATAAGGTTCATCATGCCAAATTTGGTGATGGAACGGTGGTCAACGCTGTTGCCACCAGGGGTGACCATGAGGTGACCGTTGCCTTCGGGAGGGGGGTGGGGGTGAAGAGGCTGCTGGGGAGCCTAGCCCCGCTGGAGAGATTATCATGAGATTGGCCCGATTTGACGGTCGTGCCGCCGATGAGCTCCGGGCTGTGCGAATCACCCCGGGCTTTCAGGGGTACGCTGAGGGATCGGCATTAATTGAGCTGGGTGAGACCAGGGTGATTTGCGCCGTCACCGTGGAGGAGCGAGTCCCTGGCTTCCTCAAGGGAACTGGCTCTGGCTGGGTAACGGCGGAGTACGGGATGTTGCCCCGGTCTACTCAGAGTCGCATTCCCAGGGATAGAACCGGGGGAAGGGGTTACGAAATCCAGCGCCTTATCGGCCGATCACTTCGGGGGGTGGCCAATCTTGATGCCCTCGGCGAGCGGACCTTCGTTGTGGATTGCGACGTTCTTCAGGCGGATGGCGGAACCAGAACGGCGGCTATCACCGCGGCGTATGTGGCGCTATCCCAGGCATTCCAGACCTTAAGGGAAAGGGGCGAGCTTCTGACCTCTCCCTTCAGGGGTGCGCTCGCCGCTACCAGCGTGGGCGTGGTTGACGGCGTCCATCTGCTCGATCTTTCCTATGAGGAGGATTCTCATGCGGAGGTCGATTTCAACATCGTGATGAACGATGCCGGCCGGTTCATCGAGGTTCAGGGAACCGCCGAAGGTAAGGCCTTTTCCAAGAGCACTATTGATTCTCTGCTTGTCCTGGCGGAGAAAGGGATCCATGAGCTCCTTCAGATTCAGAGAGCGGCAATCGAGAGGCTGAGGTAATGGCCGATGTTCGACCCTTTCGCGGGATCCGATATAATACCGGGATGATCGGTGATCCGTCCTCCGTAATCACCCCTCCATACGATGTCATCACCCCGGAGCAGCAGGCTTCCTACCACCGGAGAAGCCCCTATAATATCATCCGGCTTGAGTTTGGCCAGGAGTTTTCCGAAGATATTCCGGGCAATGATAAGTACACCCGCGCCGCGAATACCCTGAATGACTGGCTCCGAGATGGTGTTCTGGTTCGGGAGCAGCGCTCGGCATTCTATCTCACCGAGCATCGTTTTCCATATGAGGATAGCCTCAGGAACTACTGGGGAATTATCGCTGCGGTAAGGCTGGAGGATTTAGGTAGCGGTCGAATTCGGCCCACCGAGATAACCATGAAGGAGCCGGCCGTAGACCGCATCAATCTCCTTAGAGCCTGCCGAACCAATCTTAGTCCCATAATGGGCATATTCCAGCATGAGGAGGAGAGTCTTCGGCCACTCTTCTCCAATGTAAGCAGGGAGAAGCCTTCCCTGACCGCCGTTGACGATCTTGGGGTGACTTTCAATGTCTGGGTAGTGACTGAGGCCGAGACGGTTCGGAGAGTTGCAGGGTTTCTTGCCGGCAGGGTTATCTACATCGCCGATGGCCACCATAGATACGAGACGGCCTTAGCTTACAGGGATGAGCAGCTTGTTGCTCGTCCGGGCAGTAGTGGTAACGAACCTTTCAATTTTGTAATGATGACACTGATTCATTCCCGGGATCCCGGTCTTGCTTTGCTGCCGGTGCATCGTGTGGTGAGCGGTATTGATTCAGGGACGGTCACCAAGCTGAAAGAAACCCTCAGCGAGCGTTTCCAGATTCAAGAACTACCCCGGTATTTATCCGATGCTTCCGAGAACTTGTGCCGTTGGGCGGAGGCTCTGAGGGAGGCGGGTGATAGAGGCATGGCCTTTGGACTCTATGGGCTATCGGAAGGCGTTTTCTATCTGCTGACCCCTGGCGAGGAGTCGGCTTTACATAACATACTACCTGGTGATAAGCCGGCGGTCTGGAAGGATTTGGATGTAAATATCCTCCACTGGGTGATACTGCGAGGGATGTTGGGGATAGATGGCCCTGAAAGGGAGAAGGAGTGTCTGGAGTATTCCGCTGATGGAAGGGAAGTCCTGCGGAGGGTGGATACGGGAATGGCGCAACTGGCGTTCTTCCTCAATCCGGTGTCCATCTCCAGCGTCTTTGCCATTGCCGATGCAGGCATGAGGATGCCGCCAAAATCGACCTACTTTTACCCCAAGACCCCCGCGGGCCTGGTAATAAATCCCCTGTGGGAGTAGAGGCAAGGCATGCCTTGCCCCTACTATAACTTCACCGCTTTGGCAGTATAAACGTCCGGGATAGCCAGCAGCCTCTGCCGCTGCTGTTCAGAGAGGGGTTCATCGAGGGCAAGGACCATGAGAGCCCTGCCTCGTGGTTTCTGTCGGGCTACATGCATGGAGCTGATATTTATGTCGGCCTCTCCCGTGACCATGCCCACGGCCCCAATCAACCCGGGTCGATCGAGGTGATCGCTGAAAAGCCAGTATCCCCCGGTGGAAACGATATCGACCCAATACTCGTTGACCCGCACAATGTGTGGTTCCTCCCGCAATATGGTTCCTGATGCTATAACAGTTCCCGCGCTGGTGGTAACCTCTGCCGTGATCAGGTTGCCGTAGTTTTCACAGGCGGTACTCCTCTGCTCGATGACCTTGAGTCCCCTTCTTTGGGCAATAACGTTGGCATTGACCAGATTGACTCGCTCATCGGTGGTTGATTCCAGGAGCCCCCCGATAACCGCAGCCTTGAGCGCATCAGTCCCGTGATCAGCAATCTCACCCTCATACCTGATGGTTATGATGCTGAGTTGTCCTTCGGCAAGCTGAGCTACCAGCCTGCCTAGCAGAGACGCCACATTCATGAATGGTGTCAGGAACGGCAATATCTCCGCCGAAATCAGGGGCATATTAACCGCATACTTGGCGGGCCTGCCTTGCAGAATGTCCGTGACCTGCTCGGCGATATCCACCGCCACACCGGCCTGGGCCTCGAGTGTGGATGCCCCAAGATGAGGTGTTACTATGACCTTGTCGCTCTTGAGCAGAATGCTTTGCGTAGCCGGTTCCTTTGTGAAGACATCGATAGCAGCGCCGGCTACCCTGCCCTCTTCAATTGCCTCAAGGAGAGCCTCTTCATCGATGATGCCGCCTCGTGCGGTATTTATGAGTCGGACTGCTGGTTTGACCAATCGTAGCTCACCATCTCCAATCAAGCCCCTGGTGGACTCTGTAAGTGGAATATGAACGGTGATGAAATCGGATTCCTTGAGCAATTGTTCCAGAGAGACAAGCTCCACACCAAGGCTCCTGGCATAGTCGAGAGAAACCATAGGGTCGTAGGCTACAGGGTGCATCCCCATGCCCTTGGCCCTCTTGGCTACCTCCGAACCCACACGGCCCAGTCCGATGATGCCCAACTTCTTGTTTCGAACCTCAATACCCATAAACCTCTTGCGTTCCCATTTACCAGATTTGAGGTGAGCATGGGCTTGGGGGACGTTGCGAGCCAGGGCCATCATGAGGGCAATGGTATGTTCCGCTACTGAGAGGATATTGCTCTCCGGGGCGTTAACGACGACAACTCCGCGGCTGGTTGCCACATCGAGGTCAATATTATCCACACCAACACCGGCACGGCCGATGGCCTGGAGCCTCTCCCCGGCTTCGATAACCTCGGCGGTGACCCTGGTCTCGCTGCGCACCACCAGGGCTTCATAGTCGCCGATTATGTTTCGAAGCTCTTCCGGCTTCAGCCCCAACCGGATATCCACCTCGGCATGAGCACTGAGGATGTTTATACCTTCCTCAGCCAGGGGCTCGGTGATCAGTATCTTCATGATGTTCCTTCCTTTAGGCCGTTGCGAAGCCTGCCTTTGGCAGAGCTGCCTTCAGCCGCTCAATCACGGCATCAATATCTGACTCGGTCACCCATCCCAGATGGCCGATGCGGAATATCTTTCCGGCCAGCCCCCGCTGTCCTCCAGCAAGGATGACATCGTGTTCCTCGCGGAGTATGGTGAGCAGGCGCTTGACATCGAGGCCATCGGGTGCTTTGACCGCGGTAACCGTGTTCGAGGCATACTTCTCTGCGGAAAAGAGTGGAAGCCCCAGGGCTTTGATCTCGTCTCTGGTTCTCTGCCCTATACGAGCGTGGCGGGCAAATATGTTGGCCAACCCTTCTCCGGCCATCAGTTCGAGCGCCGTAGACAGACCATAAAGAATAGAAACAGCCGGGGTCCAGGGGGTTTGGCCTCGATCGAGGAACTTCTTTGCTTGAGCAAAGTCCCAGTAGAAGCGAGGCATCATGGCTCGGGCATGGGCTTCCCACGCTTTCTCGCTCACACTGATAAAGGCCAGTCCCGGCGGAACCATCCATCCCTTCTGAGATCCGGTGACTACCACGTCGCACTGCCAGGCGTCGGTCTGGAGATCGATGCATCCCAGAGAGCTTATGGCATCTACCAGCAGTAGCTTGTCGTACTGTTTCACCACCGCGCTGATTGCAGCCAGATCGCTGGTCACGCCGGTGGAGGTTTCATTATGGGTGACGAGCACTGCCTTTATTGAGTCGTCGCACTCCAGGGCTCCACAGACAGCATCGGGATCGTCGGGTTGGCCCCAGGGAAACGCCAGGCGTTCTACCTCGGCCCCATATGCCTCAGCGATATCAGCAAATCGCGCTCCAAAGACGCCATTTATTACTGATAACACCTTATCCCCGGGGGAAAGGGTATTCACAATAGCGGCCTCCATCCCCCCTGTTCCAGAGGCTGTCAGAATCAAGACATCTCCCCTGGTCTGGAAGAATTCCTTGAGTCGGGCGGTTGCCGAGCGCAACAAGGCCTCGAATTCTACACCTCGATGATTGATCATCTGCCTGGTCATTGCCTGAAGCACTTCTTCGGGGCATGGCGTGGGACCGGGGATGCGCAGCATTGTTACCTCCGCAGATTAGATTGGTGATTTAAGTATAGCCAAAAACCGGGGCACAGTCAAGGATCAGAAGATTGACACAGC
>JALPXT010000020.1 GCA_023271485.1 Dehalococcoidia bacterium
TGCCACCCTCTACTGGGATTATGGTGATCCGATAGTGAATGCCCCGCCGATGTGGGAGGCCGGATACGATGGAGAGGGGATAAAGATCGCCATACTGGATACCGGCATTGATCACACCCATCCCGACCTGGCCGGCAGGATCATCGCTGCAAAGGACTTCACCGATGATGATACTGTTATGGACTGGCATGGGCATGGAACGCATGTCGCGGGAATTGCCGCCGGGGCATACAATCAAGAGTGGCAAATAAGCGGGGTTGCCCCCGGGGCATACCTGCTCAATGCCAGAATATTTACTATAGATAATATAGAGCCCTGGACCAGAACCTCGTGGGTCCTGAGAGCCATAGAGTGGTCCATGGATCAAGGGGCAGACATCCTCAACATGAGCTTCGGGGCCCATCAATTGGACGGAACCGGCAGAATGCCAATCTGTCTGGCAAGTGCCAATGCCGTGGCTGCCGGGCATATCGTGGTCGCGGCTGCCGGAAATGAGGCGCCAGGCCAAGCCACGATTGCAAGGCCGGGAATTGCCCATAATGTGATTGCCGCGGCAGGGTCCCACGCCAGAGATGGGATTACATGGTTCAGCTCCAGGGGTCCTGCTGGAGACGGCCGGGTTGCACTCGATGTAGCCGCGCCCGGGCTCTGGGTGATCGCCCCCGTGCCCCTGCATCTTGCTGCCGAGTTCCCCGGCTATGCTGACAAGCGCGGCACCTCGATGTCCGCCCCGCATATTGCCGGTGCGGCGGCCTTGTTATTGCAAGCCTTTCCCGGTTTGACGCCGGCAGAGGTGGAAATGGCACTGAAGAGTTCGGCCGATGATTTAGGTGTCGGCATACTGGATCAGGGTGCCGGAAGGCTGAATGTATATGCTGCCTATCTTGCATTGAAGGAAGGCATCCTGGCGTACCCTCACGAATGGGCGGTAGGAAGGGTGCTTCCGGGCGCCTTTACCCAGACCTTCACGGTGATAAACAACAAGGATGAGGACATAACCCTGCCCATAACCGTGTCAATCATGGCCGATACCCAGGGCGCTCCTGCGGACTACTGGATAACCGTGCCGGCAACTATAACGGTTCCCGCAGAAGCAGAGGCTACCTTCGATGCTGTGATGAGTGTGCCCGCCGGTGCAGCCGCCGGAACGTATGTGGGCTACATTAAGGTTGGCGATATAACCATTCCCGTCTCGGTCAACGTAATCCAGCCTGTGGACCATCTCACGGTTGTGGACATAACCGGGACTGTTGATGAGTGTGCTATTCTGGGCGGATGGGGAGACCACATTTACTACACCCTTGATGTGCAACCAGGGGTAGCCAACCTGAATCTCAGCCTGGATTGGACCTATGAGGGGAATTTCCTGGACTTAGTATTGTTTAACCCCGCTGGTGAGATCACGGCACTGCGATGGGAGACTTGGGAGAAGCCGCAGGAGATCTCCGTTGACCATCCAGCACCCGGGAAATGGACGGTTGCCATAAGAACATGGGATCTCCTTCCGCGACTGGTGGAGACTTATACCCTGACAGTCGATGCCACAGGAATAGCCACCGGAGAGATAATCGGGTTTTCGATCACTCCAGAAAAGGTTGCCAGAGACAGTGAGGCGATTTTCATTGTCATGTTCCGCAATGAAGAAGAAGCAGCGGTCACTGTATCCGGCTTGATTGACATTTATTACCTGGGCGAGCACGGCAGGGTATGGCAAGGCGACATTTCGCTTGAGCTCCACACAGTAGATCCCGGTAAATCCACCACTTGGATCATACCTGCTACCCTCCCATTCATACCAGGCAGCTATGAGGCAACGGCAAGGCTTGATTACAATGGAACGGTTGCCGAGAAAACCATCGGCTTCAGCATCACTCCAAGGGGAACGGGGGTTTTCACCGGGGTTGTCAGCAATGCCGTCACCGGCTTACCAATAGAAGGTGCCGCGGTAGAAGCGATAGACCCGGTAACGGATGCCGTGATAGCCACCGCCACAACCGACGTCTATGGACGATACGACCTTACCGTGGACGAGGGAACCTATGAATTCCGTGTTTCCGCAGACGGCATTGAGCTCTTCTATCAGCAGCTGGACGTCGTCGTTGATTATGGAGAGACGGTGACGGTCGATTTTGCGCTCCACCTGGAAACTGTTAAGCCAGAGGTAGTCCACACCTCACCCGAGGCCGGTGCCACCGAAGTCCCCGTTGACACCAACATCTCGGTCACCTTCAGCGAGGCGATGGACAAGCTTTCGGCCGAGGGTGCTTTCTCTATCGTACCTCACGTTAAGGGCGTATTTAGTTGGGTGGAGAATACTATGACCTTTGACCCCCATATAGACCTGGTTGATAAGATTCTCTATACCGTGACCATCGGCACCGGGGCTAAGGACTACCCGGCCGGCAACCCGCTGGCCAAGGCTTACAGTTGGAGCTTCACTACGGGTCCAGTTTTCTTAGACGTGAGGCATGTAGGAGATGCCTGGGTTATCGAGGATGGCGATACCCACAAGATGTGGTTCACCCATGGCCAAACTGACCTTACCGTGGAGACACTCATAGACGGTTTAGTAGACCTCGGCATCGGTACAATCATAGATGCCATACTCGAGCGAGATCTGGATGAACTTCTAGACCATATAGGAGGGCTAGACGCCGGTACCCTGCTGGAATTTATGAGGGGTACCAGAACCGTCATTGGCTTTGCCACTTCAGAGGATGGTAAACACTGGGACCTAAACACACCTGAAGTTGAAGTTGAAGGTCTTGCTGTTGATGGTGCGGCCTGGGATAGTGTTGGCGCCCCCTCTGTCATTAAGGATGGCGATAGCTACAAGATGTGGTTCACCCATGGCCAAACTGACCTTACCGTGGAGACACTCATAGACGGTTTAGTAGACCTCGGCATCGGTACAATCATAGATGCCATACTCGAGCGAGATCTGGATGAACTTCTAGACCATATAGGAGGGCTAGACGCCGGTACCCTGCTGGAATTTATGAGGGGTACCAGAACCGTCATTGGCTTTGCCACTTCAGAGGATGGTAAACACTGGGACCTAAACACACCTGAAGTTGAAGTTGAAGGTCTTGCTGTTGATGGTGCGGCCTGGGATAGTGTTGGCGCCCCCTCTGTCATCTGGGATGAGGATACGGGTGAGTATAAGATGTGGTTTACCCGTGGCGAGACTGACCTCACTAAGGCGTGTCTCCAGGACATCCTGGGTAGAATAAGAAGGGACCGAGAAGTAGGCATTCCAGGCCCCTTGGTTGCCATTAGAGCCCTGCAGGACCTCGTGAATGCTACCAGAACCGTCATTGGCTTTGCCACTTCGGTTGATGGTGAAGGTAAAAAGTGGGCCCTAAACAGAGCTGAAGTTGAAGGTCTTGCTGTTGTTGATGGTGCGGCCTGGGATAGCGTTGGCGACCCCGCTGTCATCAGGGATGGCGATACCTACAGGATGTGGTTTACCCGCGTAACCGACTGGGATGCGACCAAAATCAGGTATCTCTTGACTGAAATAAAAGCCCTTGTGACTGAAATAAAAGCCCTTGATCGTGATGGAGTCATAGATGCTTTAGGAGACAGAGACGTTGCAGCTCTCTGGAAGGCTATATCTGCACTAGACCTCGGCGGCATCCGAGGCCTCCTGGCTGGTACAGGTACCGTCATTGCCTATGCCACTTCGGGTGATGGTAAAGTTTGGCAAGTACAAAACGATGACGCAGTCAAGGGTATTTGCCCCGACTGGAGTAGTGTCGCTGCTCCCAATGTCATCAAGGATGGTGATACCTATAGGATATGGTATACCCACGCCAGAACTGAACTTACTAAGGCGAACCTCAAGAAGCTTCTAGAGGGCGTAAATACAGCCATTGGCTATGCCACCTACCATCCGAGGTACACCCTCACGGTGACCGTTAATCCCCCTGAGAGCGGGACGGTCAGTCTGAACCCTACTCCGCCGGCCGAGGGGTATCTTGCAGGGACGACAGTTACCCTCACCGCCCACCCGGCAGCAGGCTGGAGGTTCGACCGCTGGAGCGGGGATGTTACCGGAACTGAGCCTACCGCTACGGTAACGATGACCCGGGACAAAAGCGTTACGGCTCACTTCGAAAGGGTGGTCGTATGGGTGCCACCAGTGGTAGTAGTGCCGCCAGTAGTAGTGCCACCAACAGTAGAAGAAGTAGAAGCCATGCCGGTGGAGGAGGCTGTGGAGGCAGTGCAAGGAATGACACCGGAGCAGGCGGTTGAAATAGTTGAGGGTGTGAGTATCGAGAGAGCAGTTGAGATAGTTGAGGGTGTGAGTATCGAGAGAGCAGTTGAGATAATGGAAGGGGTGAGCATTGAGAGGGCGATTGAGATAACAGAAAGAGTAAGCATCGAAAGGGCTGTTGAGATAACACAAAAAGTAACCATTGAAAGAGCGGCCGAGATAGTAGACAAAGTCGTTATCGAAAGAGCGGTTGAGATTATAGAAGAGGTAGATATTGATAGGGCAGCCCAGATCATAGAGAAAGTATCTCACATGCCGGGAACTATCTACAGAGCAGTTGAAATACTGGAAAAGGTAACCCTCGAAAGGGCAACTGAGATTGTAGAGAGATTAACCCTTGAAACCGCAGTGGAGATAGTAAGAAGGCTGAGCATTGAGAGGGCGAGTGAGATAATTAAAGGGGTGCCGCTTGAAACGGCTATGGAGATACTGACGGTAATTGAGAAGGTCTATCCTGAGAGATGGGAATTGCTTCCAAAGCCGATCTTTGAACTCAGTGATCTCTTGATTGAGCCCCTCGAGGTTGCGATTGGCGAAGAGGTAACCATCTCCGCTAAAGTAGAGAATGTCGGGGAGCTTAAGGGTAAGGAGCTTATCACCTTGAAGGTGGCTGACGTGGTGGTGGAAACGCAGGAAGTAGAGCTCGCTCCGGGAGAGACTGCGAGGGTAGAATTCAAAGTGGTAAAGATGGAACCGGGTATCTATCCGGTTGAGATAGAGCCCCTTGTTGGCCAATTTACTGTGGTCGTTCCCCCTCCTCCCACGGTAGAAAAAGTAGTGCCTGACTCAGGCATTCAAGGTGTCACAATTGATGTGGTGATCACTGGCGAGTATTTCACCGGAGCCAAGGCGGTAAGCTTTGGAGAAGGAATAACCGTTAACCGGTTTGCTGTGGTTAGCCCGACCCGGATAGATGCCAACATCTCCATCGCTGCCGATGCTGAGGCTGGGCCGAGGGATGTCTCGGTTACCACGCCCGGAGGCACGGGGGTACTCCCCGGTGGATTTACCGTTCGGGATGTTACCCCGCCCACGGTGATCCTCACCTCACCCGAAGATCATGCTACCCATCTTCCCGTGGACGTCAGGATCAGCGTCACCTTCAGCGAGGGTATGGATGCGGCAACGATTAACACCGCCACCTTCACTTTGATGACCCCCGATGGCACCAGGATAGCCGGGAGGGTGACCTACGATCCGGCGACCAGGACGGCTACTCTTGTACCCTACGAGAACCTGGCATACGGCACAGTTTATACCGCCACCATTACCACCGGAGCCAGGGATCTGGCCGGGAATGCATTGGCTCAGGAGTTTAGCTGGAGTTTCACCACCCGGCCGGAGCCGATCCGCATAGGCCCCATTATTGAGGGTGTGCTCGCCTTTGCCAGAGTGGCGTTTACTATAGCCGTGATCATTTACGCGTTCGTAACCCTGCCATAAAGAATGCACAAAGATTAGGGTGATAAGTGATTGGCATAACTAGTGCTCCGCAGGAATCTTTGAATTCTTGCGGAGCACTCCCGATTTAAATTATTGAGTTTCGATTTGCTTTGGGGTTGGAAAGGTTCTCCGTGGAGGTTCTGCATGTTGAGGCGGTGGATAAGGAGCTCCCCCTGCTTCTCTTCCCCAACGAATGCTCGGCTACACCTGGAAGCTTTTCGAGAAATACCGTCTTCCGGTAAGCCCCTTCCTGATTCTGCTTCGGGAAGGAGGAAAGCCGGTAGTTGCCCTAAATATCACGGATTAATTCACATATCGCTGGGATGTGGAATTTAGTAAGACTGAGATTCATGGGGATGAGGTTTTTTTATGCCACGATTACAGTTACGGCAACTCGTACTGATAAAGACTTCCCACTGAACCTGTCACCCGGCAAAGCCTCACTCACCGGTTCTATCATAGCTAAACACCAGGTGACTGGCGCCCCGTAACCAGGGATGTTGCCGCAACCTATTTCGTAAATGTCAATGGTCAACGGGGTAGATTTGAGGTCAAGGAGATAGTGGTTGTAGAACCTCTGGTGATTCCCTGGGGGCTCATCCGGGATAGCATAATCATCGGCGTGGTTATCTGGTGGCTGGTTGGCTATCACTCAGTTCTGGCTATCTTGTCTGCTAGCTCCCCTACCCTAAAGTTTGCATGCATTTTGTGCCTCCTTTTCTTTGTTGTCTACATAACATTACACAGCAGCACATTTGTCAAGATGTTGGGTCAGAGATGGCACTTCGGCAGTGTAACAAATGGGCACCATCAGCGTCAAGCTAGTTCGGAAGAGTGTTTCGTAGCTTTCTTAGTTGACAATCACTCGGTAAATTGCTACTATGGGATTGACTTCGAAAATTAGCAGGCAGTAAACAATGTCGAGATTGCTGGATAGAGTAGATAATCCTGCCGATTTGAAAAGATTGAAGCCGTCGGAACTTTGGAAACTGGCAGGTGATCTGAGACAGGAACTGGTGACCACAGTAACTACTACCGGTGGTCATCTAGCTTCTAACCTAGGCGTCGTTGAGCTTACCATAGCTTTGCATCGGGTATTTGATAGTCCGCGAGATAAGCTCATATGGGATGTAGGGCATCAAAGCTATGTTCACAAACTGCTTACTGGCCGGAAACAACGTTTTACCTCATTGCGTCAATACAAAGGATTATCTGGTTTTACCGCTCCTGGTGAGAGTGAGCATGACCCGTTCGGTGCCGGTCACGCTAGCACCTCAGTTTCAGCGGCTCTTGGTATGGCTATTGCTCGTGACCTTTCTGGTGATAACTACCATGTGGTGGCTATTATCGGTGATGGTGCCATAACTGGCGGGATGGCTCTTGAAGCACTTAATCACGCAGGTCATCTGAGCTCCAGGCTTACCGTGGTTCTAAATGATAATGGGATGTCAATTTCCCCTACTGTTGGTGCCTTAGCTAAGTTACTAAGCAAAATGCGGTTTGACCGCCGTTACTATCGGGCAAAGGAAGAAACGGGGCGCATGCTTAGAGCACTCCCGCTTGGTGATAAGCTATGGCAGTTAAGCCGGCAGATTAAGGGCAGGTTCAAACGCTTAGTTATGCCGACCATGATCTGGGAAGAGCTTGGCTTTACTTATATTGGCCCTGTTGACGGGCACAGCATTGCTGACCTTGAAATTGCTCTCACTCAAGCGAGGGAGCATTATCTCAAGCCAACTTTTGTTCATGTTATAACTACTAAGGGTAAGGGTTATCTTCCCGCCGAGGGTGATGCCGTTTATTTTCATGGTGTGTCAGCTAAAAGTGCAAGCACCGAGAAAATACCAACATATAGTGAGGTATTTGCTCAGACTGTCCTTCGATTGGCGCGGGAGAATCCCAGACTGCTGGTAATTACCCCGGCTATGCCTGAAGGAAATTGTTTGAGTATTGTTGAGGCTGAGTTTCCAAAGCGTGTGTTTGATGTGGGAATCTGTGAGCAGCACGCAGTCACGTTCGCCGCTGGATTAGCAGTCAAGGGTTTTATACCCATTGTGGCTATATACTCTACCTTTCTACAGCGCGCCTTTGACCAGGTTATACACGATGTTTGTATTCAGAACCTGCCCGTTGTTTTTGCTATTGACCGCAGTGGTATTGTCGAGGGCGACGGCAAGACACATCAGGGGACTTTTGATATCTCTTACCTTACACTAATTCCTAATCTCATCGTATCCGCTCCCAAGGATGAAAACGAGCTTCAGCACTTGCTTTATACCGCAGTCAAATCAGGACAGCCTATGGCAATAAGATATCCTCGTGGTTCTGGGGTAGGGGTAGAATTGGACATAACGTTACGTGAAATTCCTATAGGCAAATGGGAGATACTAAGTTATGGAGAGGATATAGCTATATTAGCCATAGGCGCTATGGTAGCTCCTGTCCTTGAAACAGCCCGGAAGTTAGCCTCAAGCAAGATTGAGGCTACAGTAGTTAACGCTCGTTTTGCCAAGCCACTGGATTCTGAGCTTATAATAGACCTGGCTGGCCGTATTAAGTGCATGGTTACTGTTGAGGAGAATGCTGTAAGTGGCGGCTTAGGCAGCAGCGTAATCAAGTTTCTTAGCGAATCAGAAATCAAAGATGTGCAGGTAAAAAGCATCGGCATTCCTGACGAGTTTGTCGAGCAGGGGACGCAATCTATTCTTCGCGCCAAGTACGGCCTAGATGCTGAAGGGATAGCTCAGCAGATACTAGCCTTGTTTCCGAACCATAATTCTGTTTCTTCAGCCAAAGGCAAAGTAGGGACTACCTTATGTTGACCAGATGTCCAAGATTGCGTCTGGTATTTTGTGTTTGACTCTACACATCTTAGCAGTGATAAATGGATAAGATGACGGTTGAGTTGCGACCGGCTGTCGTTGCCTACCGCTTGTCACAAATCTTAGGACAGCACGTGGGAATTGCCCCAGATTGTATTGGGCCGGAAGTGGAGAAGTCGGTAGCAAGTTTAACGAGTGGCGATGCTTTACTTCTGGAAAACCTTCGTTTTCATTCTGACGAAAGAACTCAAGGTACCGTCAGTGAGAATCACCCTTCACTACTAAATTTGGAGAAGACCCACAAAATAAAACGGAAGGAAGATCCATGACTGAAGGTAAAGAGACTGCACCTTCCTGGATAAGAGAAAGGTGGACTTTGCAGGCATGAGCTCAATATCCCCGAAGGTTTTGTGGAGCGCTTCCGTCTGAGAGAGGGTGATTTTCTTGAGATAGCCTTCGAAAGCGTGGTCAATTACGGAGAGGAAAAGGCTGTCTGAAAGCATGTCAGGGAACCCTTGAACCTTGAACCGTGAACCTGAGTAGTTAAAATGAATCAACCATACCGGCTGCTGGGTCTGGGTCTTCTTCTGGCAGGGGTAATCTTTGCCCCGGTCTCCTACTTCATCCTCAACTCGCCGGCCCTTACCGCGGTGGGAATTTCGCTGCTTATCCTTGGATTTACCTGCATTGCTCTGGCCAACACCCGGCCCTACATCTCCCCGGAGGCGTGCCGGGTGATGCTCCGAACCGGGATGGAGAACACCGCTGCACTGCTGGAGGAACTGGGACTGCGCAACAAGGCGATCTATCTGCCTTCTTCCCTGAGGGACGGGCGTCCGCAGGCGGTCGTACCGCTGGCTGAAGGTGAGGCTCCGAAGATTCGAGGGAAAATCCCCGGGAGGCTGGTGGTGCGGTTTGGGGCCCGTCCCCAGGATGTAGCCATTGCAGTAACTACCCCGGGGAGCATAAATCTGGAGATGCTGGAGACCCCACCCGGCCCCACCAGCGGCGAGCTGGAAGCGGCCATCTCCTACATTCTGATAGGTATCCTGGATCTGGCGAGCTCGGTCTCCGTGAACCTGGCGGATAGCCGGGTGAGCGTGGAGATCAACGATCCCCGACTCTACTGGGAGGACATCTGGTACTACCGCTCTCTGGGCAGCCCCCTGGCCTCGATAGCCGCCGCCATCGCCTGTGAGGGACTGGACAGGCCGGTGAGGATCGAAAACGAAGCCTGTGAAAAAGGCAAGGCCAGGATCGAGCTTGAGGTGCTGGGTTGAGGATCTACAACAATTATATCATCTCTCTGGTGCTGGCCTTTGGTGCCATCAACTCCATCCTGGCGGCCGGGGGCCAGGAACAACTGGATGTCTACTTTACGGTAAATATAATCGCCTATCTGGTGATCTCCCTGCTCTACGTCTATTTTAACCCCCGGGCGAGGAGGGTGATCAATACGGTAGGGGTGGTGCTGTTCGGTGGTTTCCTGGTGATTGTAGCTTTTAAGGTGATGGAGGTACTGGGCCGATGAAGACCTGGTGGTGGTGCCTGCTAGCAGCTCTCGCCGGGATGGTTATTCTCGGCGTCTTGCTCTCGCCGGTCCCGGCCCAGGAGCCGCCGGTGAGACATGAGGACCCGGAGGCGGCTGGGTTGAGCTATGACCCCATCTCCCTCCTTCGCTATTACGCTGAAATGTATGACTTCCTGCTGCGAATGGATCCGGAAACCGTGGCTGAGATGCTGGGCAAGCTTCCCTTCGCCAATGTGCCGGACAACCTGAGAGGACTGATCAATGAGTTGAACGCTTACGGAACAGAGATGGCCATCCTCGCAGTGGAGGTGGACAAAGGGTTGGGAGATATGAGGAAGCTGGTGGGGGAGTTCCGCCTTGACGAGGCCCTGGAGCTGGCCGATGGGCTGGCTGATCAAATCGCCGGGGCGTATGCGGCACTCGGTGAGATTGAGGGTCTGGTTGGGGTCATCGGTGAGCGCACCGGGGCAGCGGCCGCTCCTGGGGGAAGTGAGCTCCGGCGGGCCTATGATGAGCTTGCAGATAGGGCAGATAAGAAAAGGGAGATGCTCGATCTCCATAAGGGGCTTTTGACCGATTTGTTGCTGGGAGTACGAGCCATCAAAGAGCCCCGGCCGACTGAGATCACTCTCGAGGTAGACCCCACCGCCGCCTTCGTGGGGGAGGAAGTCCGCTTCTGGGGAAGGCTGAGCGCGGGGAAGAAACCCCTGGTGGGCAGGGAGATTGATTTGCTCCTGGATGGCACAGTGTACGCCAGTACGGTTACCGGCGAGGGTGGCTGGTATGGGGGAATATTTCTGGTTCCCTACAAGTATGTCCCGGAGGTGGTTCTGGAGGCCCTCTACCGCCCTCGTGATGAGGATGTAGGGCGTTACCTTGCCTCAAAGAGCCCCCCGGTCAGTCTGAGGGTACTGTTCTACTCGGCTACGCTCACCTTGAGGCTGGAGGATAGGGCATTCCCGGGAAGGGGGACCGAGGTCGGCGGGGGTTTTGACTACGAAGGATATCCTGTTCCTCAGACCAGGCAGATCGAGGTATATCTCGATGATTCCCTGGTGGCCCGGGCAGAAGTTGGATCACACTTCTCCCTCTCCCTGCAACTGGATCCGCAGACGGAACTCGGCAAGCGTAGAATCACTATCGCCGCCCCGGCGGTTGGGAGATATGCGCCCGTGATAGCCAGCGCTTATCTTAATGTAGTCCAGGCCACCCCGGTGGTGGATCTGAACTTACCATGGGTGGCCTTTATTCCCGGAGGGATCGAGCTCAGTGGCCGGGCCTTCTCTGAGGTTGGCCCGGTAAGCAGGGGAGAGATAAACCTGAAGCTGGGCCGAACCGAGGCCGGAGCAATTACCGCGGAAGATGGCAGCTTTGCGGTGAAGATCAGAAAGGGGATGGGCCTGGAGCTCATCGGTTCCCAGAGCCTCCGGGTGCAAGTCATTCCGCGGGAGCCGTGGCACTCGGCGGAGATCTCTACCGAGAGCCTCTTCGTGGTGAACTGGGTGAACTCAGGCGGGATACTGCTTGGATTGCTGGCGCTGGGGATTCTGGCTCAAAGCCGAGCGAGAAGGTTTGCACTCCCCCGCCGGCGGAAGGATGGCCAGTCCGGAGTCCAGAGTCCAGAGTCAAGAGTCGGAGCGGGGGACTTCAGACTCCAGACTCCAGACTCCAGACTCTCCCCAGATGCCCTGCCGGCGGGAGAACCGGGCAGCCGGATAGTGGGCTGGTACCGGCGGGTGGTAAGACTGCTTCTTCAAGTTTTTCATCTGGTATTTAGTCCCTCACAGACTCTCAGGGAGTTTCTCCGCGAGGTCTCCCCCCGGCTCGGTCCTGCTGCGGGTTTCTTTGAGGAGCTGACCCGGCTGGTGGAGAGAGCTCTTTATTCTCCTCGCAAGCCCACGGAGGAGGAAGCAGGGCGGGGTGAGGAGATATCGAGGCAGGTTGAAAGAGGGGTGAAGGGTGTTTGAGAAGGGGGGGCAGGTCGAAGTCCTCCTGGGCACGACGGTGATAATTCTCGTTATTTCGGCACTCTGTATCCTGTTTTTCCCCACGGTGCAGGACTTCATGGTGGGTAACAGCCTGTGGAACGGGCTGGCCGACTTCACGCGGGAACACGGCGCCCTTACTATTGACTCGTTCGACCAGCTCCCGGAATTGCCGCAGGGAAAAGCCCTGATCTCCATCCCCTCTCTCCCCCATGAGGAGGAGGAACTCGCCACGCTAAGGGAGTTCGTCACCCAGGGGGGGCGGCTCGTTCTCATGGATGACTTTGGCCACGGGAACGTTGTCTTAGAATACCTGGGACTCGAGGTCAGGTTCAGCGGACAGATGCTGCTCGACCCCCTCTTTTCTCATAGAAACCCCCGGCTTCCTCGCATAATGAACTTCAGTCCTGAGGTCAGCGAAGCGGACGTTGAAGTAGTGGTGCTTAACCACGCCACCGCCCTGACCTACGTTGATTTGGGCAAGGTTATCGCTTGGTCCTCTGAGGAAAGCTTCCTGGATCTCGATGGCGATGGAAGCTGGGGCCGGGCTGATCCGAAGGGGCCCTTGCCCGTGGCGGCCAGGTTTGAATTCGGCCAGGGGGAGGTCATCCTGGTATCTGACCCCAGCATCCTTATCAACAGCATGGTGAGGAAGGACGACAATCGGACTTTCCTGGGATACCTGACCGAGGGCATCGAACCAGGTGGTATACTTGTGGATCAACTTCACCTGGAGAAGACCCCGCTGGATCGGTCCAGGCTGACGCTTGTAGGTGCCCGGGAGCTTCTGGCGCAGCCACCGCTTGTCCTGGGGTTGATAGCGGTGATATTCGCCGGCCTATCAAGATATTTGCTCTGGAGAGGAAGGACATGGGGTGGCTGATACAAAGCGTCCCTGCCGAGACTCGAACTCGGAACCTACTGCTTAGAAGGCAGTTGCTCTATCCTATTGAGCTACAGGGACACCCCTCTTTACTATAGCACAATATCTGAAACTGGTTCAATGTTTTCAATCTTTACCCTATTGCAGTTTTCATGTGAGAGGACTATAATATTCGCTGGGTATATCGCTTGAGTTAGAAAGGAAACAGGGGCAACGGGGTTATGGAATTCAAGAGGATTCTGGTGCCGGTAAATGGAAGCAAGGTAGACGATGATGTTATACAACTGGCTTGTCAGTTAGCGAGGCGGAGTAAAGGCAAGGTATATGTTACCTACGTTATCCAGTTGGAACGAACCTTGTCTCTCGACGTGGAAGTCAAATCTGAGGTGGATAGGGGCGAGGAAGCACTCGATGCAGCGGAGTGTTGCGCCGAAAACTGCGATTGTGAGGTTATCACCGACTTGCTTCAAGCACGTGCGGTTGGGCCTGCGCTGGTGAATGAAGCTGCAGAGCGCTCCATTGATCTAATCGTAATTGGCCTTGGTTTTAAGACGCGCTTTGGCGAATTCAGCCTGGGAGATATAGTCCCCTATGTTCTTAAGAATGCTCCCTGTCGTGTCATTCTCCTGCGGGAGCCGGTCTCGTTGAGAGCAGGATCCAGGCGTTAGCTGCTTTGAAGCATAGGAAGTTCAAAAATTCCTATGCTTCCTAAAGGGGCGAAGCCCCTTTAAAAGCCCAGGACACAACTGCTCTAGGGGGTTTCAGGGGGAGAATCCCCCTGATGATCTTGTTCAGGAGGCGTTATGAACGTGATAATAATGGGCTGTGGTCGTGTTGGTGCCCGCCTGGCGGGGATACTCGATGCTGAAGGGCATAAGGTCACTATCCTGGATACCGATTCCTATAGCTTCAGGCGCATACCACCGAACTTTGCTGGTGAAGCATTGATTGGCAGCGGAACCGATGAGGATGCCCTCAAGAAAGCGGGAATTGAGGAGGCCGATATCTTTATTGCGGTCACCCAGGGCGATAATCGAAACGTGATGGCCACTCAGATGGCCAAGCACATCTTCAATGTGCCCCGGGGGATCTGTCGGATTTATGATCCCATCAGGGAGGAGATGTATCGGGAATTGGGCCTGGAGACAATAAGCCCCACCAGGGTTGGGGCTCAACTTCTACGAGGAGTGATTGGAGGCTAATGTGTATATCGTCGTTGTCGGCGGGGGTGAGGTAGGCTACTACCTGGCCAGAGTATTGTTGAGCGATGGCCACGAGGTACTGGTTCTAGAGAAGGATCGTAGACGCACCGAGTTCGCCGCGGAAGAATTGGGCGAAGTGATCGTGCGAGGGGATGGCTGCGAAGCGCGCACTCTAGAGGAGGTGGGGACCGGTAGAGCTGACATGCTGATCGCGGTGACCGGGGACGACGAAGACAATCTGGTGGCCTGTCAGGTGGCGAAACACAAGTTCAATGTTCCGCGCACCATTGCTCGTATCAAGAATCCCCGGCACAGGCTCTTATTCGAGAAGCTGGGCATTGATGCCACGGTTTCCAGTACCGAGCTGATCCTGGCGCATATCGAACGCGAACTCCCCTCTCATTGCCTGATCCCTTTGCTTAAATTGCGGGGAGGGGAGCTGGCGATGATAGAGGTTAAAATCCTGCCCGGCTCAAGAACGGTTGGCAGGAGGCTGGGGGATTTCCGCTTGCCGGAGAAGAGTCTCATCTCGCTGATTATAGGTAAGGATAAGGATCCCCAGATTCCATCACCGGACACCATTCTAGAGGAGGGGGATCAGATAGTGGCGTTAACCAGATCGGGGGACGAGGATGCGCTTCGGGTGGCGCTAACCGGTCTAGGGTAGAGTGTAGGGGGTAGCAGGTAGCGTGTAGCCTCCCTGCCCCCTACCTACACGCTATGCGCTACACGCTAATTTGATGGAGACGCTAAGGGTATCATTCCAGGGTGAAAGAGGCTCATTCAGTGAGGATGCCGTATTGAAATTCTTCGGATCTGCCCATCCCACGCCTTTCCGGCACTTTTCAGCGGTCTTCGAAGCGGTATCAAGAGGTAGTACGGATTGCGGGGTAGTTCCGGTGGAGAATTCCCAGGCGGGGAGCATCAACGAGACCTATGATCTTCTGCTGGAATACGATCTGAACATAGTTGGTGAAGTATATCTGAAGGTGACGCACTGCCTGCTGGCACTCCCCGGGGAGACCATGAAAGATATCAAGAAGATATATTCACACCCCCAGGCACTGGCTCAATGCGAGGAGTTCCTAAGTTCATTGGAGGCGGAGCTTGTTCCGACTTACGACACCGCCGGCAGCGCCAAGATGCTGAAGGAAAAGAATCTCAGAAACTCCGCCGCTATCGCCGGCAAGAGGGTCTCGCAAATCTATGGGATGAAGGTCCTGGCGGAGGGAATTGAGACCAACCCCCGGAATTTTACCCGATTCTTTGTCATCTCCATGGGGAAAGCCAAATCTGGGGAGAGCAATAAAACCTCGCTTATCTTCAGAACGAAGAATATTCCCGGGGCTCTCTATCAAAGTCTGGGAGCTTTTGCCAATAGAGGCATAAACCTGACGAAACTGGAGTCCCGACCGGCCAAGGATACTCCCTGGGAATACATATTCTATGTTGACTTCGAGGGGCATATGGATGATGAGGTTTGCAAAGAGGCCCTCGAAGAGATGCAAAGCAAATGCCTCTTTTTGAAGATCCTCGGTTCGTATCCGATAACCCGGTGAGTAGGCAAGCGTCAACAGTCAGCTTTCAGTCGTCAGGGACAACGGCCCTTACATAGACTTCTGACCGCCGACCGCTGATGGTTGAGCGCTTACTTTTCCTGATCATCCTGGAGTTCGGCTTCTTTTCGCACCGCTGCTTCCCGGCCTTCTTCAATCGCCTCGCGTATGTTTTCTCTGGCCTGGGTTATTATGTCTTTCATCTTGGCCTTTAACGTGTCCCTCCCACCCTTCTGCGAGAGGACAAATGCGATAATGGCCCCAATGATGCCCCCGAGGATAAAGCCGCTGAAAAACCCCGAACATCTCTTATCGTGTTCCATCTTTTTTCCCTCCTTTCTTCCTCATCGAAGCTATTACTTCTGCTGCTTTACGCACTCCTGCCACCAGACCTTCTATCCTGGCAACCGACTGGATCACGCTCCTGGAGACCACGGATGAGGTGCGATGCACATTGGAGACGGTCTCCCTGGCGGCATCTAAGATAGGGGTCACCTTGCGATAGATGAGGACAAGCAGAGTGACGAAAACGACCATGACCCCGATTGCCAGAAATCCAAGGATGACGATAACCCAGTCCCTTAATATGGCAATTTCCATCAGATGGCGCCTCCTTCTCTCAATATCATATCACACT
>JALPXT010000021.1 GCA_023271485.1 Dehalococcoidia bacterium
CTGCTACAACTAACACAATAAGCACTAAAAGTATTATCCCTGATATTCTTAATCCTTTATTCAAATTTTTCTTCCCCCTTTTTTAACAACACTCCTCTAAACATCATACTGAAACAGTGTTCAACCAAACGATTCTTCCGTTCATTAGATATGTCTTTTTCATACTTGGCGTTCCTGTATTGCAATATATCACTCTTCTTATCGATATTCATAATAAGTAAAAACAGGTCAGTGGTTTTCTATTGCCCTTGAATCTTAGGCGAAGCGATATCCCTCCCTGTATATTTGCTTTCATTAATGTTCTTAAATATTAGAACTGTGCAAAGAATCGCTATTGCATTGAATAAAGGAATAATTACTATTCCCGGTCCTACGTCCACTCCTATAAAACTCATTCCGATTACCTTTGCTGTAAGTGCTGTCATTAATATTGATAGAAAGACCAAATAAATAGGGGCGAGTAAGTACCCAAGAACTTTTTTCTTTATCAATAACATGCCACTCAAAAATGAGGCAGGCAGAAAAATAGATAAGTCCAGTCCTTGTACAATCAGCGTGGTATAGTGTTCTAATTCTACCGGATAGATTGAACCGTCTATCAGTGGTGGGATAATTGTTTCAAACCACATCAGCCCAATTATGATTGAATTGAATACTAAAAAGCCACCAACCGGTATCACAGGCAACTTCTGACTAAAATATGGCTTTAAGTTCGTTAATTCGAATGAGAATAAAGACAAAATAAAGGCGTAAAAACTTGCCGACGTAAGAGTAACCCAGACGAGAAACAGTTCATTAAACGTTCCCATACACAGGTAGAAAAGGTACGTTAGCAGGAAATATCCTAAAGTTCCGGTAAAGAGGAATTTTGCTTTTAAAGAATCTTTCCCTGCCAATAAGAACGATAACATAAGCAATGGGATGCCAATAAATAATGTTACATAATCATGTGCAATACCTTGTACTGCCAGCTCTGATGACATATGACGGTAAAATCCTATTCCATGGATCGTTACGATTTCTCCGCGGATCGATTCATGCTCAAATTCACCCGGCCCATGCTGTGATAGTATTCCTGCTAATGTGGCAACAAGTGATAAGGCAACAATACAGATGACCAGTATGCCAATCGATTTTCTAAACCTCATGATTCAATTCCGCCATTTGCTATTTATTCTAAATAATACCGCAAGCAAGAAAGATGTATTATTATGGCGTATAACGTTCTCGGTGTTTGCGAAGCCCGTAAGGGTTTGGGCGAGCGATAGCGAACCAGATACCCGCCTGTTACCTGCCGTGCGTCCAAAAAGGCTCAAACCACGCTGGTTTCTACTTCGTACTTTATAAGGGGAACGGATATAGTAGGGGCCATGTCTATGCGCTTACTATCCTTAAGGAGTACAGCGATATGTTCTCCTACCTGTGCATTGACAACTTTTTCACCACATTTAGGACATACCCCGGCTGGAGCATTTTCAATTACTACCAACCTGCCCTTAATCCAGAAGTCTTGTTGAATATTCCTCTCCTGAAGTGGTGTGTTACAGATTTCGCATTCTCCATAGTTATACATTCTTATCACCTCCCGAAATACTCATAGAGCATATACCGTTATAAAGAGTAACTTACCTGTGCCCTTGATCCTGCAAATGATACCAATCTCTCTTCCATCAACGGCTCGGCCTACAATTTCATAACGTATGCCTCTGGCATCCTGTGTAAATTTCCGTCTAATCTTGCCTGTCGCTATTGCTCTTTTGACGTCTGTAAGTTCAAGTTCGTCTGCTGTCATCTCTTCAAAGAAGTGTGGTATTGCAAATTCATATCTGCGTATTTTACGAACTATACTCAGAATATTACCTCCTCATATCCCATAATTCTACACACCTCATATCCATAAGCATGGCAGATAACGTTTTGCGGACATACGAAGTTGGCGAGCGAAGTGAGCAAATTTGGGTTGAGGCGTAAGCCGAAGCCGTATGTCCGCTGTTATACGCAGCGAACGATAGTGAGCATAGTCGGCGAAGGGACGCCATTATTTCTTCATCTCCCTTGCCCTATATTCCGCTTTAGCTTCTCTTTCCTTAAGTTCTTTTTCCAACCAACGAACACCAAATAGGTAGTGCATTGATATTCCAATTCCCCAACCTATAAGCGGGTAAAAGAACCAAATCTCCTCTGGGGAATATATGAAGTTAATAGCTATCAACATAGCATTAACCAAAACATACACTACCAAATGAACCAAAAACCCTCTTTTCTCCTCTTCTTTCCTTATTTCTCTGTATGCTTTTTTGTATTCTTCCAGGGATATTTCCTGTGTCATTTTGTTCTTACCTCCTTTCATAGATTATTTTTTCCAATTTAAATATTTTGTTTTCAAATGCGTCCCGAAGCCGATTGCGTATAACGTTTTGCGGATAAAAGAAGTTGCCGAAGGCAATTTGGGGAAATCTTTGATTTCCCTTTTATCCGCTGTTGTGCGAAGTACATTACATATTAGATATTTTAATTTTACATCCAGTTTGCAGGTTTTTTTAAAAGAGAAAGTAACTGGCCATAAACCCTAATATTAGAGTATAGATAATCATTTCAAATTGAAACCTCAAAAAAGCGGACTTTTTGAAAAAACGTTCTTTCATGTATACGGACCCCTCGATAGTGTCGGGACAGGGAGCGGCACAGGCAAGATGGGTATAGACAAACATCAAACCTACCAAAAAAGCAAATCGTAGACCAAAAGTCATTTCCCCCAATGGAGCCAATATCGGGTATAAGACTACGGACATCAACAGACCCCGCAGTAGTTGTGATGGGACGAGCCACTTCAGTACATGTTTGCGTTCATCTTCAACCGACATGTCTCTTAGATAATCCATTAACCGCTTCTTTCCTTCGTATATATCCTTACTTATACGGTAAGCCAGCATGCCAGCCAACATGTATGCCACTGTATGGATTAATATGAACCAAAAACTGAAAACTAAGTATTCCATTTTGTTATCCTCCTTTTTTTCTTCTCCTTAATCATGTCTTAACTTTACAGCTATCTTAAAAGATATGTATTTCGCACAACGTGTACTTATTGGCGAACTAGTTCGTTTATCCACCCCAATAGGGATGTAATGCGAACTCCTTCGTTTATCCTCGACTCTTGGCGTAGTAACTCCGCGGATCATCCCTCTCCTGCTTCCGCATGCGTCAAGCTCAGCGTATCCAAGGGACTCCGAATCCGGCCGAGGTCGCGTTGACTCACGTGAGTATAGATCTCAGTAGCCTTGGAACTCTTGTGTCCGAGCAGCTCTTGAATGTATCTCAAGTCCGTGCCTGACTCCAGCAGATGCGTCGCAAATGAATGACGCAGGATCATCTGTATTTTCTACATGCTAGCACTATCATCATCCTTTGTCAAGCGGAAGCTAGGCAAAAACGGGCGTGGGCACTCCCCAGAAATGTTGCCATTAAACATCATCCATGCGGAGCACCTTTGGCATCAATATTGACCAATACCGGCACCTGATTCCCCCTCACGCTTCAGCGATTCTATAGTAGCGATGAGCTTCCGGCACTCAGGCATGGTCCGCGGCGCGATACGGATATACTCGGGCAGGCCAAAGGAAGTGCAATCGCGAACCAGGATACCGTGTCTGAGTAGGGCGGTGCGGACGGCTTTGGCATTGGCTACTTTTACCAGGAAAAAATTGGTACTCGATGGAACCAGGGTAAAGTCGAGCCGGTGAAGCTCCTCGATCAGGAACTGCCTTGCTTGACTGATCTTTGACTCACACTGCTTTAGATACTCAGTATTCTTCAGAGCGATAACCCCCGCCTCCTGGGCCACTACATTGACATTCCACGGGGGACAGACCTTGCGCAGGCTCTGGATAATCTCCTCACCAGCGATGGCGTAGCCCAAACGCAGCCCGGCTAGAGAATAGTCCTTGGTCATGGAACAGAGAATTATCACGTTGCCTCGGGAAATGAGGTCGGTAGAGGACCACCTCCCCTCGGTAAAGGCGATGTATGCCTCATCCAGGATGAGCAGACTATCCCCACAGGAATCTAAAACCATCTCAATCTCCGGCCGGGAAAGGTATTGACCAGTGGGATTATTGGGATGACAGATAAAAGTCCCTCGGGGACGATGTTGCCTGATAATACTTGTCGTCTCCTCCAGCCTCAGGGCGAAGCAGTCTTCAGCCTTTGCCCATTGTTTAAGAACCTCGGCGCCGAGCATCCGGCAGGCAACCTCATATTCACCAAAGGTCGGTTCAAGGATCAATACTGAATCGCCACGTCCAAAGTAAGCCATAGCGATGAGCCGGATGAGTTCCATGGAGCCGCTTCCGACCAGGATGTTGTTCGGAGCCACCCCTAATTGTTCCGAAAGGCACTGCCTGAGTTCGGTTGCCTCTGAATCAGGATAGCGGTCAATGGCGATGCCGCTGAAGATTTTCTCTATCCCTGGTGGAGGCATGAAGGGATTCGAGTTGACACTAAAGTCAATAACCTCCTCCGGAGTAAGGTTCATAGCCCTCAACTCAGCATAATCAGGTCCGCCGTGGGGACAGACTTTCAGGTTTTCCACCTCGGGTTTAGGTCGCAAAGACAAAACGGAACCCTCCTACCATGAAACATATTAAGACCCAGGATAGCATCGCTTTTAGCATCAGGTTCAAAGTGGCATCGATGGTCTCTGGTTCGAGATGCGCATTTGCCTTCCCCAGTTTATATTGTCCTGCCTTTTCCAACTGCACATTGAGTGCGCCGGCAACGGCTGCCATCGGCCAGCCGGCGTTGGGGCTCTCGGTTTTGGAATGGTCACTGAACGTAGTTTGCCACGAGGCCCGGGTGTCTGCTTGACATAAGAACGCAGCGAAGATGAAGAGCAGGGCCGTCAGTCTTGCCGGTATAAAACTAAGCACGTCGTCCAACTTACTGGCAAATTTGCCCAAATACTCATATTTCCCATGATAGCCTACCATAGCATCCAGGGTATTGACTACCCGATAGGCAATCGCTCCGGGGACACCAAAGAGCAAAAAATAGAACAGGGGGGCAACAAAGCTGTCGCAGGTATTCTCAGCTACCGACTCTATGGTGGCTGAGACCACCAGAGGTCTTGGCAAACCATGAACATCCCGACTGACTAATGAGCGTAGCTCAAAGCGTGCTTCATCCAACTGGTCATTGACCAGAAGCTGCTTCACCTTAAGCGCAGATTGCCGCAGTGCCTTTGAACTAAAGGCGAATTTAAGAAGCATTCCCCCGATGATTATATAGGCCATAAAGTTAAGGCTCCTCAGATAGGAGAGTATAAAATAGGCCGGGGCTGCAAATAATCCTATAGCAACTAAGGTCATACCAGCCCCATAGACAAAGCCGGCGGACGGTGGTTGGTTTATACCGCCCCTCTCCAGAAAACCAATAACCTTTCCCATCCATACCACCGGGTGGACAGCGCGGGGTGGTTCACCCAGGATCAGGTCAATAGCCAGTGCCAGAGACAGTATTACTAAGATATCCACGCCTTCTTAATCCTGAAACCTGCCAAGGATGACGCGCTTGCTTGTAATCTTTAGAACGCCGGCTTAGTCAGCAGCGTTTAGCCCCTTTCTAATGGCATCAATGGCAGCTTGAGTAACCGCCTGGGCCATCATCTCACCAATCTTTGCGTGCCCGCCAACATAGGTGCATTTGGCGCCTTTCCCCGATACCACCACAATCTGGTCGGTGCCGGTGCCTGTTGCCTGCCACTCAGGATTATACGAGCTTCTTATGTCCAACTCCTGCAGGGCAATAACTTTGGCTTCGGTTATGCTGATGAATGAAGCCGCTAAGGCGGCTGAATTAAGTGTGGCATTGGTAAACAAAATTGTGTTTATGGTGCCTACCTCTTGGGATTGTCCATTCTGCTCAATGTGACTTGCTCTGTCTTCTCCTATTCTCATGGCGTTTGTTCTGACGCCGGCAGTAACGAAGGCCAATACCCAAAACTGTTCATAAACTTTCTCTGCCCAGGCTAGATGTTCCATATTTACCCCGGTAAGCAGAACAGCGGTCGTATTCCGGGGCAGGTCAAGTTCATTAAGCACTTCTTTTAAGTAGGTTTTCCACCTGGGGGGCGAGTGGGCGATCTCCCAGAGCGCCTTTGGGAGATGACAATTGCAAACTGTTTTTACCTTTCTAAACCCCTGCCGTCCGCTCAATACATTCCTGGCTTCGGGCAGGTGTAGAACCAGCACATTGGCCGGGATATTCCAAACCTGGTGATTAACAACCTCTCCCTTGATTCCGTGGAATTCCCCCAGCGCTTGCCTGGTAATACCCTCAGCCGCTTTCATAAGTGCCTCCATTGTTAGATTTGTGCTTATATCTGCTTCCCGTGAGCGCAACTCTCCACGAACCGTTTGGCCAGCGAAATTTTGCTGCCGAAGTGGAGATGGAGATATGAGCCCAGAATGTTGGACTTCGGTCCCAATACAAAGCCCTCAAGCTGCTCCTGAGGCTCCAGAATGCGATAGGCTGCTTCCCTGGTTGGGGCCGGCAGCTTTGACCAGTGGAAGAGATGCCCGCGTAGACTCTCACCTCGCCGCGTCAAAATGTTGTCTTGCAGTGCTTCTGCTACAGTGTAGCCCATTCTCGCCCGCTTCTTTTGCATCTCCGCCCAGCCTGGAACAAGACCCGCCATGACATGCTTATTCCCTTCAAAATCAATGATGCCCTCTGAGATATACATCAACCCGCCGCACTCAGCGTAAATGGGAATCCCTGCTCCGGCTGCTTCCTTAAGGGCTCCCTTGAATTTGGCGTTTGCCGAAAGCCGGCCGGCATACATCTCAGGAAAGCCACCACCGATATAGACTCCCTGAATATCAGCCGGCAAACCGCTATCTTTCAATGGACTGATAAATGTTAACGCCGCTCCCCAGGCAGCCAGGAGATCGAGGTTATCCTGGTAATAGAAGCAAAACGCCTCATCCTGAGCCACGGCGATGTTTGCCCTCACCGGCTCTTTCTTCTGAGGAAAGAGTTTGCTCCCTGTCATCTGTGGCAATGGCTCCGCCGTATTGGCTAAGCGCATAATGGCGGAGACATCTACCATTGATTCCACCTGTTCTCTAACCATTTCGATATACTCGCTGAGTTCCCCTCCCTCAGCGGTGGGTATAAGTCCCAGATGTCGTTCGGGAAGGCGCAGATCGGCATTCTTCGGCAGAGCGCCCAATACAGGTACTCCTGCTCTCTTTTCGATAGCCTCGGTAACCCACTGCCGGTGCCTCGGGCTGCCCACGTTATTCAGAATAACACCGGCCAGATTTACCTCGGGATCAAGCTGGCGGTAACCGAGGGCCACAGCGGCAGCACTACCGGCCATCTTGGCGACATCCATAATCAGAATCACTGGGGCCCTAAGGCATCTGGCAATCTCCGCGGTGCTGCCGGCGCCCTCCAGGCCGTTTCGCCCATCATAGAGTCCCATTACCCCTTCTACCACAGCGACGTCAACCTTCCTGGCAGCTCGATCAAAAAGCTCAATCAGGGATTCCTGCGAAAGCATCCAGCTATCAAGGTTGCGGCAGGGTAGGCCTGCTGCCAGGGAAAGATACCCCGGGTCAATGTAATCCGGCCCACACTTGAAGGGCTGCACCTGCAGGCCTCGCTTCCTTAAAGCGGCAATGAGGCCGGCGGTGATGGTTGTTTTGCCCACCCCACTGCTTGTACCACCGATTACCAGTCTGGAGATGTTCATATTTCACTACCCAGGTTGTATTTTGCCCCGTAGCCGCGGGGGGTTACCATCCACCTCCCGAAGGTGAAGGTGGTCGAGTTTCCGATGATGATAGTGGTGGACATGTCAATGTCAAAGTTCAGCATGTGTTCCAGATCGGTTAGGGTTATCTTTTGCCCCTGGCGATAGGCATTATTAACAATGCCAACCAGAGTAGAAGCAGGGCGGTATCGCAAGACAATTTCCATTGCCGCTGCCAGTTGGTGCGGTCGCTGCTTACTCTTTGGATTATAGATCACCAGGACGAAATCCCCCTGGGCGGCAAGTTCCAGCCGCCTGGCGATTTCTGTCCAGGGAGTGAGATAATCGCTGAGGCTGATGGAGGCGAAATCATGGGTGAGAGGAGCACCGAGCAGGGCGGCAACGGCCGCAAGAGATAGCACACCCGGAATTACTTCCATATCAAAGCTGGTGGAGCATCCTTGCTCATGAACAATTTCACCCACGAGCCCAGCCATGCCATAGATGCCGGCATCTCCACCACAAACGACAGCCACCGTTTTTCCTTCTTCGGCCAGACTAATCGCCCTTTTCATCCTTTCAACCTCCCCTCCCATGCCGCCGGAAACGATCTCCTTTTGAGACAGAAATTGCTTGATTTGCTCAACATAGGTTTTATAGCCCACAACCACATCGCTCAAGAGAAGAACTTCCCTTGCCTTAAAGGTCATTTGTCCCGGATCGCCGGGCCCAATCCCTACCAGGAAAAGCTTCCCACGGCTTGCAGCTTCGCCAAAGTGCACACGGGCTATAGCGATGGTTACGTCGCCCCGCTTGGTCTTGGGCACTACCAGATCGGTAGCTCCGCTGCTGAGTAGCGCCGCCGGTTCGCATACCCCAGTCGTCCCCACGGCTTTGAGGGCGGCATCCGAAGGCTCAGAGGGACATTCCTTCTGCCTCAGGGCCTTGCTCTCGAAAAATTCTATAGATAGGTTATGTTTCCGGGCAAACTCTAAGAGACCCTGCTCATCTCTCTTCAGGTCAATGGTGGCAATATTCCTGATGCTCTTTGCCGAAAGCCCATGCTCCAAGAGAACTTGAGTGACAGTTTCCTCTATTTTCGAGCAGGTTACTCCTCGGTTGCAACCGATGCCAATCACCAGGCTCTTGGGGTGGTATCTGACCGCTCTATCGAGCAGTGCTTGATGTTCCTGACCCAAAAGCCGATCGGTGATGATCAATGCCGCCGGACAAGCAGAGTCCCCCAGGTCTTCAAGGCTGGAGAATTTACCAATATTCTCAGGAAGAGGCCCGGTCCACCAGTGCCTCTCACCGGCATCCTGATAGAGCCCCACATTATCACCATTGACCATCGCCGCACTCACTTTAGTGACATTAGCTTCGCTCTCGAGTTCCCAGCCAAACTCTCGCCCTAGAAGGTCAACGGCGATGGTTCCGCTGACTTCGGATGCAGTGGTGACAACCGGCTGAGCACCAATATGGAAGGCCACGGTCGTTGCCAGGGCATTAGCCCCGCCCCGGTGACCGGAAAGAAGGCTCACCGCAAACTTGCCGGCCTCATCTAATACCACAACCGCCGGGTCCTGGTGCTTGCTCCTGAGCTTCGTCGCTATTGAACGCACGGCAATGCCCGCTGCCATAATAAGCACCAGGCTCTCATACTCAAGGAATGCCTTTCCCACCACCTCCTTTACCGGGTGTTGAAAGGAGTGTTCCCCGGGGATCTGCCCGGAAGCAAATTTGGCCGGAAGATATAAATGGCTTGCCGGCAGAAACCCATTCAACTGTCGTCCAAGCTTAACCCCTTTCCTGGTTATGGCGACGATGGCTATACTCATAGTTTCCCTTTACGATATCCATGGCTGAAATTCTCGCTGTAGAGCCGGGAGCGACAGCCTTCTTCCTTTGCAGGGTCCAGGGAATTACCTACGAGTATCAATGCCTGCCTCTTTATACCCTGGGCTTTCACCCTCTCGGTGAGGTCCTCTAAGGTAGCGCGAATCACAATTTCATCCTCCCAACTTGCCCGGTAAACCACGGCCGCCGGGGTCTCCCTGGGGTATCCGCCCTCAAGGAGTTCTTGCACTACCTTCTCAATCATGCCCAAGCTTAGAAAGATCGCCAGTGTGGCCTGATGTGCCGCCAAGCTCTTGAGTCTCTCCCCATCGGGAACCGGAGTTCTCCCCTCCATTCGGGTGATGATCACCGTTTGAGAGATACCGGGGATGGTAAGCTCATTCTTGAGAGCAGCACCGGCGGCAAACAGCGAGCTTACGCCAGGGATAATCTCGTATTCAATGCCGTGTTTCCCCAGCAGATCCATTTGCTCCTGAATAGCCCCATAGATGCTGGGGTCGCCACTCTGAAGGCGGGCCACCGTCTTTCCCTGCTTCACTGCGCTGAGGATGATGTCGGTTGTTTCATCCAGAGTAAGCGAGGCGCTCTTATGTATCTTGGCATCGCTTCGCGCAAAGGAGCAGACTCGGGAATCAATTAGCGAATCGGCGTAGATGATAACATCCGCCTGCCCGATGATTCGCTTCCCCTTAATGGTAAGTAACTCAGGGTCGCCGGGACCTGCGCCAATAAAATAAACCTGAATTGCCATTCTTCATCTCCGCACAATCACGAGGGAAAGATAATCTAAAGTCTTCCCCCTTAATCTCCTGATATCTCTGACTATTTCCTCATCCTCGGTGGTGCATCTTTTTATATAGATGCACTTATCTACCAGGTTCATCTCTTCGAGAACATCCAGAATTCTATCGAAGACGGCATTTACCTTGAGGAGAACCACGGTATCAAATGTTTGAAGCGTTTCCCGGAGAGCTTCGTCCTCATAAGTAGCCGGGATAGTGGCTACTCGCTCGCTACCGGTGGCAAGGGGGAGTAGTGCCCTGGCAGAGGCGGCATTGATGGAAGAGATGCCGGGCACTACCTCGATGGACACCTCCGGATGGCGCTCCTGAAAGATGGAGAGGATATAGATAAATGTTCCGTAGAGCAGGGGATCCCCCTCGGTGACCAGGGCGCAGTCTCGCCCCTGGGTAAGGTGCTGCCAGATTTCCTCGACAGCTTTTTCCCAGTATGATTCCAATGCGCTCTTCTGCATCGGGAATATCAGCTTCACTACTTCTGGAGTCGATCCCTTCACCAAGCTGCTAATTATTGAGCCGGCGTAGCTTTGGTGCCCCGCACCTTTGCTAGGGACAAAGATTACCGATACCTGAGAAAGGATGCGCTGTGCCTTGATGGTGATTAACTCCGGGTCTCCAGGCCCTACCCCTACTCCATAGAGCTGCCCAATTCCCTGATTTCTAATGTTCGCCACTTTCAACCTTTCGCCATCCGCTAATTACAAACACTGGATTTAATGCCTCCAGACGGGTTAGACCGGCTATATCTTTACTGCGAGCTATGTTGATCAGTATTACCTCAGTCGTAAATCCTCTTGCCTGAAGGCCACCGATTGCGATATTCATGCTCTCCAAGGTAGCGGCATTAATTACAATGCACCCCCGAGTCTTGAGCCGGCGGCAAGCAATATCTAATATTCCTTCCATTTGCCCGCCGCTGCCCCCAATGAAGACCACATTCGGAGCGGGTAAATCGCCCAGGCCATCTGGAGCAAGAGCGGAAACGACCTTAACCTGGGATGCGCCGAACTTGGCAATGTTTTTCTCGATAATCGCTATATCTTCTTCATTCTTTTCTATAGCGAAGATGCGAGCATTTGGGGCAAGAAGAGAGGCTTCGATGGAGACCGCCCCCGATCCGGCACCGATGTCCCACACCACACTGTTGGCGGCAAGACGCATCTTTGCCAGGCTCACCGCCCTGACCTCCAGTTTTGTGATGAGACCCATTTTGGGTCTGCGCTGATAGAATTCCTCGTCAGGTATCCCCGGCAGGCGATGTTCATTCCCCGTTCTTTGCTGTTCCTTGAGTAAAATCAGGATATTGAGGGATGAAAAGCTCATCTTGCTTAAGCTGTAGAGGTTGGTTTCAGTGATCCTTTCATTTGCCTCACCCAGATCTTCACAGACACAGGCCTGGTAGCCATCTATTCCGTGTGCCAGTAGAATCCTGGCAATAGCGGCAGGGTTATTTTCCTGGTCAGTAAAGATGCCAATCTTATGGCTTAATCGCACCGCCTTGATAATGTCCTCGATGGGTCTGGAGTGGACACTGAGAAAAGTAGCATCGTCCCAGCTTTCCTTGATCCGGGCAAAGGCCAGTTGCATCGAGCTTACATTGGGGATTATCTCAAAGATGTCCTTACCCAGTTTGCCGATCAGATATTTGGCAATTCCATAAAAGCCAGGGTCACCTGATGCCAGTACCGCCATCCGTTTCTGCCCCAGATTAACTTTGATTTGCTCACTTATCTCAGCCAGGTTATTTCTAATAATAATTCGTCGCCCTATCGTTGAGGTAAACATATCAAGCAGCCTCTTACCACCAAAAAGTATCTCTGCTCCATCAATAATGTGGCGAGTTTCAGGTGCAAGACTGGAAACCCCACCGGGGCCAATCCCGATGATGTAAACCTTATCCCTGGACATTAGCCCTCCCCAAAATGATGCCGCTGTAATCAGTCATTACGCACTCCACCTCAAGTGCCCCTTTCACATACTCCCGGCACTTGCAAGCTGCCAACACGCAGAGCTTGTCGCATATTCCAGGAACATCACTCGGGGCTAATATCTTCAAAAAATGGTGAGCGGTGACTGCTTTTTTCACCGCAATTATCGTGGTCTTGGGCAGGCCGCAACTTGCGGCCACCCCAGCCAGGAAATTCATATCCACCCTGGAATCGTTGACATGGGTATGGAGATGCCCGGCGGCTATTTTGCTTAGTTTGCCCACCATACCCCATATTATGACCTTGGCGAGCCCCTTTCCGGCGCACTCCTTAATGGCATGACTAACGAAGTCTCCCATCTGGATAAATGACTCCTGAGGAAGGATGAGTTCTCTCTGGGCGAACCTTTCGCTTCGCCTTCCCGTGGTGAGTACCGCCTCCTGGCAGCCACAAGCGACGGCTATATCCAATGCCTGAGAGATCGAGACCTTGTAAGCCTCAACCGAGTATGGTATGACCACACCGGTGGTTCCTATGATGGATATACCACCTTCTATCCCCAGCCGACGATTTAGGGTTCTTTTAGCTAGTTCCTCACCCTGGGGGACTGAGATTATCACCCGTATGCCTTTGCTCTCAGGTCCCACTGCTTCCCTGACGGACTGGGCAATCATCCGGCGGGGCACCTTATTGATAGCAGCCATTCCCACTGGTATCTCCAGGCCAGGCTTGGTGATCATGCCCACGCCCTTTCCCCCATCAATGGTAATATCCCGCTCGTCCCCCCAGGATACAGCGGCACAGATTTCCGCCCCATCGGTCACATCAGGATCGTCGCCGGCGTCCTTTATCACCGAGCAGGATGCCTCAAGGTTATTGAATACACAGCGGCTCACCGCAAAATTTACCCTTTCCCCCGCAGGAAGAGTAATTTCAACCTGCTCAACCATCCTCTGGTTGGTCAGGGCGAGAGCCGCTGCCTTGGCTGCCGCCGCGGCACAGGCACCGGTGGTATAGCCGGTGCGCAAGGGATGGTTATTTTTTTCTTCAGTCGTCATACACTAGTCCTGAGGAACATAGAATTTTAACAGTTCTCGTCTTGCCTGTCCAATGGTCAGCGGGAGCTTTCCGAAATGTATTTCGTCTTCCTTTCCGATAATCTCGAACAGATGACTCACTCGTGGTAGTCTTAGCTCAGCTTCTCTGATCAAGGTGGTGTTGGCAAATATTCTCTCTGGCGTTTGCTGGCCGATTATCTTACCCTGACCCATAATGGCCACCCGGTCGCAGAATAAAGGCACCAGCTCAACATCATGGGTCGCTATTACCATAGTGATTCCCCTCTCCTTGTTCAGTTTTCTGAGTAAACGCATAATTGAACTGACTCCCCGAGGGTCGAGTCCACTTGTAGGCTCATCTAATAGGATTATCTCTGGGTTCATGGCTAAGACCCCGGCAATGGCCGCTCGCCTCTTTTGACCGAAACTCAATGTATGAATAGCTCTATCGAAAAGCTGCGATATGCCAACCATTTTCAAAGCCTCGGTGCTTCTCCTGGCAACCTCATCTGGCTTTAATCCCAGATTTATGGCACCAAAGGCAACATCCTGTTCTACGGTAGAGGCAAAAAGTTGGTCGTTAGGGTCCTGGAAGACCATCCCCACCCGCTTAAAAATTTCCTCATCTTTGAAAAATCGCGACTCCTTTCCATCTAGGAAGACCTTGCCCGATGATGGTTTTAGCAACCCAATAAGGTGCTTTAACAAAGTAGTCTTGCCACATCCATTGGCGCCCATTAAAACTAAGAATTCGCCGTCTCTTACCTCTAGGCTGACCTCATATAGAGCTTGGGTACCATCAGCATAACTAAAGGATAAAGCTTCGGTTTTTATCATATTCTCAAGCGTCCCACCAGGTAGAAAACTACCAGAATCGCACTTAAACCAAGGGTAGCCAGGTAATCTTTCCTGCCAAATCTTGGTTGATAGTTAATTGCCATAGTGCCGGTATAACCTCGAGCTATCATGGCGTCAAAGATCCTGTCCGCCCGGTCGTAAGCTCGTAAGATAAGACTGCCACCCAGTATACCCAGAGACTTCATACTCTGACGCCAGTTGCAGTAGCCTAAGCGTACCTTCTGAGCGTTTCTTATAGCTACTACCTCTTCAATAAGAACAAAGACATAGCGGTAAACAAGCAGTGTCAGTTCAATAAAGATTTTTGGCACCCTAAACCAGCTAGCCGCCAGAAGTAGCTTGTTTGTCGGCGTAGACATGCTTAAGAACAGGATCAGTGATACCCCGCCAATGACTCGCCCCATAATCAGAAGGCCGCGAGCCAGCCCCTCCGCATAACCCACCAGATGGAATCCCCAAATGGGAATGGTAAATAGAGGAGTGCCGCCATAAAGGAATGTCTGTATAATCAGCACTATGACAGCCATGACTAGAGGCATGGTTAGTCTCAGGAGGAGAAGTCCTGGCGGTATTTTGATAGACAGCAAGGTAATCAGACAAAAAACGGCGATGCCTATCGGCGTATAAATGGTTGGCGACAAAAGGTTAATCAGTAAGGCAACGGCGGTAAAGGCTATCTTGGCGCGTGCCTCTATTCCAGTTACGAGGTTCTGTTTTTGGGCAAAGACGTCTGAGAAAACCTTATCTTTAAGAGACATGTGTTATCCTTTTGTGGGTTGGACTGTTACCTTAAGACACCCCTATTTTGTTCTTAACCTGCGATTACTGCCTCTTGACATAATGTGCGACAGTATTTCAGGTCGGCGGCGATGGACAACCAATATGACTGCGGCAGTGATTAGCCCCTCTACGACTGCCACGGGGCCCTGAACAGGGGCGTAAGCCACGATAGTTGCCCCGAACATGCTCCAAAATAAACCAGGGCCATGCAAAGCGGAGGCTAACTGAAAAGAGGTGGTAATATAAGTTGCCAGGTTACCAAAGAGCCCGGCGGCAAAGGCGGTTACTGCTATTGGGGCATTAAACCTTCGGAGTAACAGAAATGTTCCAAAGGCGACGAAAGAGCCAAGCACTGCCATGGAAACGATGTTTGCTCCCCACGTACTAATTCCTCCATGTCCCAGAAACAAGGCGTGCAAGAGAAGGGCTATAGCTCCCAGTACCGCACTGATAAACGGTCCCACCAGGATGGCCGCCAGAGGTGTACCGCAAGGATGGGCACAGGTTCCCGGTATCGGCACCGGGACCGAAATAAGCGAGATAAGAAAGATAGCGGCACCGGTCAGGCCAAGAAGTGGCATCAGCCCTCTTACCTCCCTGGTTCTCCTCCCGATAAGACGAATGCCCACGGCGATAAACCCAAAGGCTATCACAAACCATACTACGGCCCAGCTTACTGGTAGAATGCCCTCGGCGATGTGCATGGCGTGTGCCGGGCTCGGGTATAAGAAAATCAATCCCAGAGCAAATACCAGCGCTAATACAAGATGACTCTTAATCCGGTGGATTGTTTTGTTTGCCATTGTTGTTATATCCTCCTTTCCTTCGCGAGATTCGAGAACGCTTGCCTAACAGCCGCTATCGTATCCTCTATCTCCTCATCACCATGAGCAAGAGAAAGGAACTGCGCCTCGAACTGAGACGGAGGAAGATATATGCCCTTCCTCAGCATCTCGTTAAAGTAAGCGGCATAAAGTTTGGGGTCAGAGGAGCAGGCTGTAGCGTAGTCTGTCACCTCCTGAGCAGTGAAGAAGACGGTGATCATCGAGCCG
>JALPXT010000022.1 GCA_023271485.1 Dehalococcoidia bacterium
TGGGATAAATGATCATCATCGCCGGTGCCGGAGTAACGGGCTTCCACATAGCCTATCTATTGACCAGGGAAGGTCAGGAAGTGGCCGTGATAGAGCAGTCGGAAAGGGCCATGGACAACGTGCGCCGCCAACTGGACGTCAAGACCATCATCGGCAGCGCCGCCACTCCACGTATTCTGCTTGAGGCCGAGGTACATCGAGCCGAATTATTCATCGCTACCACCGGCAGCGATGAAACCAATATGGTGAGTTGCTTCATGGCCAAGGAGATGGGTGCCGGCCGCACCATTGCGCGAGTTCGTAATCCGGAATATTCCGGATATTTCATCACCCCGGCTAAATCGCCCCAGGCGACAAGGCGCGTGATCAGACCGAAAAGCCTGGGGATAGACCTTTTCATAAATCCCGAGATCGAGACCGCAAAGGAGATAGCAGTAGTCCTCTCCGGCCTATACCCTTCCCCAGTGGAGGAATTCGCCGGCGGGCGGGTTCAGATAAGGGAATTCAGGGTACAAAAAGAGGACATGCTGAACCGGCCCCTGAGTGAGATCGGTCTGCCCCCGTCCTCCATGGTGGTCACTATAGTCCGGGCCGATGAGAGCAAGATACCACGAGGGGATGACTCTCTGAGGAGAGGGGACCATATACATGTCATTGCCTCTCGAGAAGCGATGCAGGAAGTGACGCCGGCATTGGATTCCCCTCGATCCCGAGCGGGGAAAGTGGTGATCCTTGGAGGGGGGCGCGTTGCATTGCATCTTGCCCGGGAGCTGGGCGGAAGCGGGACTTCGGTTAAGATCATCGAGCCCGACACAGTGCGTTGCCGGGAGCTTGCAGCCAAGCTGGAAAAGGCAGTCGTGATCCAGGGTGAGGTAGCAGACCGTGACCTCCTTATCGAGGAAGGGGTAGCCTCATCGGATGCGCTGATAGCAGCTACCGAGAGTGATGAGCTCAATATCCTCAGCGGACTGGTGGCCAGGAACCTGGGTGTCCCCCATACCCTGGTGCTGGTTAACAAGCCGGAGTATATTCCCCTGGCCGAAATGGTGAACATCGATACCGCCCTATCTCCCCTCCTGCTCACCAGCAAGAGGATCGCCCGCTTCGCTCTCCACGGTGGGGTTCTCTCGGTAGCCCTGCTTGGTGGGGAACAGATACAAGCAATCGAATTCGCCACCAGTTCAACGGCTCACGTCATTAATAAGAGAATCAAGGAAGCCGGCTTGCCAAAGGAGGCCATTGCAGGTGCCATTGTCCGCGGCGACTCCGTTTTCATCCCTCCGCCCGATACCACCGTACAATCAGGAGATCATGTAATTATAGTTGCTCCCCTCCCGGCAACTCCGGCAGTAGAGAGGCTCTTCAAGTAAATGAGGTTCAAGCCGGTCCTCCATTACTTAGGGATGGTGCTAACCGTCCTCGGTCTCTCTATGCTTCTTCCGCTGGCTTTCTCTCTTTATTATGGGGAAGATACACTTGCCTTGATCCTCTCGCTGATTTTCACCATCAGCACGGGACTGATCCTCTGGCGTTTGATCCCCCGGGATAAGGGAGGAATAAGCCGGCGGGAAGCCATCTTCCTGGTGGTGCTCATCTGGGTGGTGGCCTCGGCCTTTAGCGCTCTTCCTTTCTGGCTTAGTGGAGCGATCGAGTGTTTTCTCGACGCCTATTTTGAGGCTATCTCGGGGCTTACCACCACCGGAGCAACTGTTCTGCCAGTAATTGAAGCCCTACCGCAGAGTCTTCTTCTCTGGCGTAGTCTCATCCAGTGGCTGGGGGGGATGGGGATTGTGATGCTCTTTGTGGCTCTCTTTCCCCTCCTGGGCATCGGGGCGGCGCACTTATTCGAGGCTGAGATTCCAGGACCCCAGGTGGAACGACTGACGGCGCGTATTAGAGATACGGCCAAAATCCTGTGGCAAGTTTACCTCAGCCTATCACTACTCCAGGCACTGTTGCTCCTCCTCGCAGGAGTGTCTGTATTCGAAGCACTCACTATTACCTTCAGTACCATGTCAACCGGAGGCTTTCTGCATCTGAACCTCAGTATAGGTGCCTATGCTAGTCCCCTGATCGAAGGCATCGTTGCCTTCTTCATGACGGCCGCCGGAGTGAACTTTGGGTTGTATTACTTTCTCATGTGGAGACGCCAGCCACGACGTTTTTTCGCTAATGTTGAGCTTCGAGCCTACTTCGCCTTCCTTTTAGGGGCCATCCTCTTCATCGGGATAGACCTGGTAAGAAGTATGGGCCTGTCGCTGGGAGAAGCGCTCCGCTACGCCGGCTTTCAAGCCATATCCATCATGACAACTACCGGCTTCACCACCGCCGATTTCAACGCCTGGCCGGAGTTCTCCAGAGCGGTCTTGCTTATTCTGATGCTCATCGGCGCTTCCGCCGGCTCGACTGGAGGGGGGCTGAAGGTCATCAGAATTCTGGTGCTGGTCAAATTGGCCTATCGCCAGATATTGCTGGCCTTCAATCCCCGGGCGGTTATTCCCTTAAATCTGGGGGGGGGTACCCTGCCGTCGGGAATCGTCACCAGAATTGCCGGATTTGCCATTTTGTACTTCACTATCCTCGTAGGCGCTCTTCTGATAATGAGTGCTGTCGGACTGGATCAAACCACTGCTCTCTCTTCGGTCCTGGCTACCCTGGGAAATGTCGGCCCCGGGATGGGGCTGGTGGGGCCGGCGGAGAATTACCACTTTATCCCCGCTGCCGGCAAGCTCACTCTGATAGTGTGCATGCTGGTGGGGCGACTGGAGCTTTTCACCTTTCTGGCTCTCTTCAGTCCATCCTTCTGGAAATGGCGCTAAGAGACCCGCTAGCTCTTGCCGAGGTCCTCCAGATTGAGGTTGTCGATGAAATCACGGAAGGCGGAAATGCTCTTTAGCTCTTCCTCAGTCACCTCACTCTTGCCACCCTTATGCTGGGGTATAGGTTTCCCGGTCTCATTATCGATCAAGATCCCTGCTCGATCCAGCACCACCTCTTCCACGTAAATGGGTGCGTCAGCCCGTATCGCAATAGCCATAGCATCGCTGGGGCGGGAGTCTAACTCCAACGGCTGTCCTTTCACATCCAGGATCAACCTGGCATAGAAGGTATCGTTCTGGAGATCGCTGACGATGACCGACTTTACCCTGGCCCCCAGCTTACTGATGATCGATTCCATCAGATCATGGGTTAATGGTCGAGGTGAGATGACCCCTTGCAATTTGATGGTTATGGCATCGGCCTCAGCAGGACCGATCCAGATAGGAAGATAACGCTCCGTATCTTTTTCCCTCAGGATCACCACACGCTGATAATTCATCATACTCACGCGTATGCTGTCGATACTCATCTCAATCATTCTACAATACCTCCCCCGAACCCTGTATCTAGAATTCTATATCATCTTACGCCCATTGTCAACACGTAGGCGCCCATTGTCCTCATGCTCAATGAGGGCTATAATTAAGCTGTAAGCGTTCACCAACTTAAAAACTTAAAACCTAAAACTTAAGACTTAAAAATGTCAACTCATGATGCTGCCGCCATACGACACCTGAAGCGATCCATAGCGGATGGCAAGCATTGGTATATCGCCTTGCTCGAGGCTATTGCGCTCTGGACCCTGGCCGAGGAGACCTATGCGGGACGTCATTACCGGTACCTTATCTCCGGCCAGGCCTTCGACTGGCTCTTACTGGCGGAGCGCCTGAGCGCGGATATCGGCAACCTCATCCCCGAAGAGGAAAGAATCGAACTGCTCTTCGGCCGGCCGCCCATCGAGCTTTCCAGCGACGAATTCAAGGCGCTAATCGGAGATGAGAAATATCAAGCTCATCTCAACTATTTCTACGGCATTACGGTGGAGCAAGCCCTGCATTTGGCGGTTGAGATGGAAATAGAGAAGGAGCGGATTGGTCACCGCCGGCAGAGGGGCGATATTTTCGAGCGGATATACGGTTTTAGGGAGCCGGTCCTCCTTGAGCGATTCAGGCGGGAAGCCGGCTACCCTCAGAGTGACAGCATCACCCTCGCCGAACTCAACGAGTTCACTTACTGGCTGTTCAAGTACCGGGTCGAAAACTGCGACAGCTCGCGTCTTGCCAGCGACACCAGGAAGGCACTAAGGCAACTGAAAGAGTTGCAACTCTCCCCTACATCATCTGGGCGAAAATCGGGGCAAAAAGCAGCGAGGCCATCGCCATCAGCTTGATCAGAATGTTCAAGGAAGGCCCGGAGGTGTCCTTGAACGGATCGCCAACCGTGTCCCCCACCACCGCCGCCTTGTGCTGCTCCGAGCCCTTGCCCCCGAGGTGTCCCAGCTCGATATACTTCTTGGCGTTATCCCAGGCTCCCCCGGCATTGGCCATAGTAACCGCCAGCAGGAAGCCGCTGCCGAGTGCCCCGATGAGCAGCCCGCCCAATGCATCGGGACCGAGGAAGGGAATCATGCCCACTGCAACGGGAACGACGATCGCCAGCAAACCGGGAAGCACCATCGCCTTCAGCGCTGTCCTGGTGGTAATGTCAACGCACCGGGCATAATCCGGCCTGGCTTCGCCGGTCATGATCCCCTTTATCTCATGCCACTGGCGGCGCACCTCATCTACTACCTGCATAGCTGCCCGGCCCACGGCATTCATGGTCAGCGCGCTGAAGAGGAAAACCAGCAGAGCGCCGATCAGTACGCCACTGACGACTTTTGGATCGAGCAAGCTCATTGTCAAGGGGACGCCCAAACCTTCCATCCGGCCACCGAAGGCGGCGGTGAGGCCAAGGGCGGTGAGGGCGGCCGAGCCGATGGCGAAACCCTTGCCCGTAGCCGCAGTGGTATTCCCCATGGAATCCAGGGCATCCGTCTTCTCCCTCACCTCCGCCGGAAGATGGGCCTGTTCGGCAATGCCGCCGGCGTTATCGGCCACCGGCCCGTAGGCATCCGTGGCCAGCGTGATCCCCAGCGTAGAAAGCATACCGACCGCCGTGATGGCAACCCCGTAAAGACCAGCAAATTCATAAGCTGCCAGAACGGCAATCACCACAAATAGGGCCGGGGCTACGGTGCTCAGCATCCCGGTGGAAAACCCGCGGATAATAAGGGTGCCGGTTCCGGTCTGAGAAGCTTCGGAAACGGACCTGGTCGGCTTGTAAGTGTAAGAGGTATAGTATTCGATGCTCAGCCCGATCAAGATACCCGCTACCAGTCCGGCAAGGATGGAGTAGAATATGCCCATCTCCAGATCCATGAGATAGACGGCTAAGAAGGATGCAATGGCAACCAGTACCGAAGATACCCAGACGCCGCGGCGGAGTGCCATGAGCAGGGCTTCCATATTAAGCCGCTCGCCGACCCGTACAAAGAAGGTTCCCACTATCGCACAGATGATGCCGGCTCCCGCGATCACGAAGGGCAGCAAGGCTTTGTGGGAATCAAAGGCAAATCCGGCAGCGATAGCTACTGTCATCGTCGCGATGATAGCCCCGACGTAGGACTCGAAGAGGTCGCCACCCATGCCGGCGATGTCTCCCACGTTGTCGCCCACGTTATCGGCGATCACCGCTGGATTCCTGGGGTCGTCCTCGGGAATTCCCGCCTCCACCTTGCCCACCAGGTCGGAGCCAACATCAGCGGCTTTGGTGTAAATCCCGCCGCCGACCCTGGCAAACAGGGCGATGGAGGAGGCCCCGGCGCCAAATCCGATCAGGATGTCAGCGATCTTGTCGCCCTGACCCTGGAAGGCAAAGAAAGTGATGCTCAGCCCGACCAGTCCCAGGGAAACGACGCAAATCCCCATCACCGCCCCGCTGTTGAAGGCAACGCGGAGCCCCGTATTCAGGCTCTTCATGACGCCGGCGACGGTGCGGCAATTTGCCTTCAGCCCGACCCTCATCCCGATATACCCGGCACCGGCGGAGCACAATGTTCCCAGCAGGTAGGCGACAGCCACCAGTCCGCGCGGTTCGAGAAAAACCCCCAGGATGATGGCCACTATCACCACGAACCAGACCAGGGTTTTGTATTCCCGGTAGAGGAAAGCGAGTGCCCCTTCCTCGATGGCCTTTGAGATTTCGCGAACCTCTTTGGGACCCGGATCTTGCTTCAGCAGAGTGAAGACAAGATAGGCAGCGAAGAACAGACCGATGATCCCCGCTATCAGCGCTATTAGTACCGGATTCACTATTCAAACCTCCTTCAACTATCCCCTAACTTCCCGTCAAAAGCCTCTAGTTTTGCCTCTAGTTGCTTTTGCCTCAGTGCAATGGTCAGATCGCCGCGGCTCCTCTCCAGGACGCCCCGGACCATATCCGTCGTTCGTCTCAAGCCGCCGGTCAAGGCATCCGGGAAATCAACGGTCACCAGCAGGCCATAGATGTCATCCATCATCCCCAGGATCTCTTCGCAGCGCTCCAACTCTCCCCGCCTCATGGTGTCGAGAATATGACGGCGAAGCTCCCCGGCCGCCTCGCCCAGACCGTTTAGATATGGAGCATAGCCCACGCCGAGCTCATCGGGGTCGGGGATGGGATGGCCGGAGATCAATGCCAGAGTTACACGGGCCTCGACATACTCCTTCTGAGAATCATGAACCAACCCAGTATAGCGAAGATCATCGTGGTTGTCAAGCGCCTCGCTGACTTCATCAAGAAGAGCCCTGGCCGAATCCGCCAGAGACCTGGCCAGGTCGTATTCGCCGCGATGCGCCGCGCGGATCGAAGTGGAGCACTTGTAGATGACTTCCCGGGATGACCTGATGGCCCTCTCCCGCGCCGCATGTTTAAGGGCGAGGCCGGCCCTGATTCTTTCGCCGATCAATCCCAGATTAGAGGTTTGTTCCGCCAATTGTTCTTCCTTTAAATCTTCCTAACCCAAGTTTACCACAAATCCTTTGCAAGGAGGGGATTTCGCTGGCTTCTTAAGCTTTGGCGGTGGACCGAGATCAAGAATTCGTGAAGTTGAGCCGTGGACGAGAGTGCCCATGAAAAGCCTGGAGGTTGGTAGCAGCCTGAAAAGATGTAGTGTCCATAAGGCAGAGGGCGTCCTGGAAGGGGTCTTGTCTAATGAAAAGAACACGTATTAGCGGGTAGCGGGTAGCGCATAGCGGGTAGTGGGTAGTGGCTAACGTTTAGGGTGTAGATATACACGATAACCGGCAGACAACCATGAACCGTGAACCTTGAACCCCTGGGCCTGCGGCCGGGGGGCAGGCCTGACAACCTGAGTAGTTATCCTATCCACCTGAAGGAGACCAGCCTCCTTCTATTTCTCCTCTTCTATTTCCTCTATTTCCTCTTTCCTCTCAATCTTGAAGTGAAATCTCTTACGCAGCAAGAACACGCCCGCAAGAAGGATGGCCAAAAGTAGAGCAATGGCAACCCCGATAAGAATCACTGTCCACGGTATGGGAGTTCTTACGGTAAATATCCCTGTCAGCTCATCAATGACTACGTTGTATGTTCCTGCCTCAGTCCTGGATACGGTGAAGGTGACCGTCTTCGTTTCTCCGGGAGCGATAGTCACCTCTTCCGTCGCCTCAACTATATCGTTGATGATTAGCGTAACAGTATATGTGCCTTCGATGTTGCCGATATTCTCGACATTAACGGAGATTGTTGCCTCTTCACCAACCAGCACCCTGTCTGGAGTTACTGCCAGAGCGCTGAGCACAAACTCAAGCCAACCTACCTTAAACTCGGCTTCAAACCTTCTGAATTCCTCTCCATTCCGATAAACCCTTCCCACTACCAGGTAGTCGCCCATGCCAATCTCAGCCGTATCTTTACTGAATTGGACGGCCCTTGAATCATCCGGTCCCAGCGGCTCTTCCGGGCTTACCCAGCTCTCCAGGAGGGTTCCCTGGTCATCAAAAAGGTCAAACTCAACCCTGGTGCTGATTTCATCTTCCTCATAATTCCAGATTGTGGCTTGCAGCCTCAACTCTTCTCCAAGATTGATGTCCCTTATCTCTAAGAACTGCACTCTGGTTCCGCGCACTGTTAGATAAACTCGGGCGCCAATGCGGATAACCAGGCGCATAACGATCCCTTCCTGGGGTTCTACTTCTCTAGCTTCTTTACTGTGAACGATAATGGCTCCTGTATATCTCCCAGGCTCGGTGTTTTCCGGGATAGTTAAGGTAAAATCAACAGTGCGGGTTTCATGAGGGGATAAGGTGAGTTCTGAGGCTGTCAATCTGGTCCAGGCGCCAATATTTGTTCTCTCGGCATCCTCTGCTTTAGGAGCAAAGGCTCCGTCCGCGAGGATTAGGGCGTCAACCGGATAGATTTTAACCCCAATTGGCTCGTCAGAAGTATTAAATATATCTACCTTGTCTTCTATTACCGTTCCTGGCCATGAAGCATAGACAAACCAATCCCTGGGTTCACCATCCTCCGGGTGAGGTCGAATTCCTAAACCGCCGACCCCAATGGCTAGAGCTGAGCCGGCAAGAATACAAAGGCTTAGCAATAGAGAGAGATAAATGAATAATATCTTTTTGGGGGTATTCACCCTTCCACTTCCTCAGGTGTTTAACGGCTTAAACATTGGAGGTGGGTCACCCCAGCGTACTGTGGGGCGACCCACCTCCCGCAACTCCTTATAAAACGGTCAGGGTGGCGGTAGCAGTAAAGACTCCGGATAGAGAGTTTGGATGAACAACCAAAGTCAAATGCTCATCCTGCCAGTAGCTACCGAGGCCGCGATTTACTTCCGCAATCATCAAGGACAAAGCATCGGAAGTAGCCGCGGCCGCGGCACCAGCAAAAGTCCCTCCTGCTCCTACAGCTACCCCAGTTATGACGCCACTCTCAACATGGATGATGCTGGGGGTAACAGTTAAGCCGGTATATGGGAAGACATCAACTGCAGCTGACCATTTGTCTCCTACCGCATAGGTAGCAGCAGCAAAATTGACGCTTATCCCATTACCCAAAGCTACAGTACTGGCAGTAAGTACCCCTGAAGTTGCAGGCTCTGCCAAGCCATTAACCACTGTCCACCACTTAAATGTCGCAGTTCCTACTGCACCGCCAAGCTCGATCTCCACGACAAATGTTGCCGGTGGATCCGACACCCCAAGGAGTCCATCATAAGTACCACTGAAGGTAACAGTATCATTAGCACCAGCCAGCAGCTTATATGGGGCTCGATGGGTAAAATGGGTGGAGGTTATTGTCGTACTCCAGCCGGCGCCGGTGCCCCGCTCGTCTCTCACATTTACCCCTATAAGATCGGTATGGGTAGCGTTGCCAATCCACCCGGTGGTGGTGGTCGGCAGAAGTCTGGCGGCAGGTATCACCTCCAGAGTAGCGGCAGGAGCGACGATGACGAGCAAACCTTCGGTCACAGCTACATCCAAAGGAGCAGTGTCAGTGGCGGCGAACACTGCTGATATAGCTAAAACAGTGCTCAAGACCACGACAAGCAGCACACAAGTAAGTCTTTTCAGGTTTCTCATTTCTTTTTATCTCCTTTCTTTTTAGATTTCGGTGTTTCTTTCACCAGTCCATTATTCAGTTGTGCTGCTTCGATAGGCATCACCTCCCTGCTGTTTTCTGCATGAGGGCTGTCTTGCCCTTTCTCCGAATATTATTCCCTTTTCTCTTATATTCTGGAGATCTTCACCCCGAGATTCGAAACCATCAGCTTGAATTAAGGTTACCACAAAACAAAAGTTTTGTTGGCTTCCGCAGTTGGGGCAGCGAGCTTGAGGCGGGAAATTTTGAAGGAAGCACGAAATCGCAAGCTAGGGGGGTTGACAAAACTTTTGTTTTGTTATCTTGCCCGCCTTGGGAAGCAGCAGTTCTAGATATAGTATACCCTTGAATCAGGGGTGACATGAAAAATAACCTGAGCAAATTTGTGCGTTACCTGGAGGTAGAAAGGGGATGTTCAAAGGGAACAATCGGGGTTTACGGGCAGCAGATGGAGAAGGAGCTAATCCCCTTTTTGCACCAGCGGGGCAGGTCAGCGATGGGCGAGGTCACCCGGGATGACATCCGCGGGTATCTCGATTTCCTGGCCTTTGAAAGAGGCAATTCTGGTGTTACCAGGAGGCGCAAGCTGGCAGCCATAAGGTCGTTTTTTAACTACCTGGTGGACAGCGAGGGGCTAAAAGCAAATCCAGCAGCAGGGATAAAGAGCCCCGCGGTGTCCGAGAGGGAACCCGTCTGTTTGACCGATGAGGAGTGCCGGAGGCTACTTCAGACGGTGGCCCGTGAGGCCAAGCCAGCGATTCGGGAAAGGGACACTGCAATACTGGTCCTTTTCCTCCATGCCGGGCTGCGGGTCTCCGAGCTTATCCATCTCAGGCTCATGGACGCTAATCTCAAAGAAAGGCAAATAAGGGTTACACGGAAGGGCGATAAGGAACAGTCCCTGCCCCTCAATGGCGAGGTAGCCAGAGTGGTGGGGAAGTACCTGGCCAGGCAGCAGAAAACAGGGCCTGAACCGCTCTTCACGGGAAGCAAAGGTCAGAGGCTGGAGCGTGGCTATGTCTACGGGATGGTACGGAAGTATCTTTGTCTGGCGGGGATCAACAAAGCTAAACATGGGCCTCACATACTGAGACACACTTTTTGCACCAGGCTCCACCAGAAAGGGGTAGACCCCTTCGTGATAGCCCGCCTTGCCGGGCATAAGAGCCTTAGCACTACCATGAGGTATATCAGGATCGAGGATAGAGAGCAGGCTCAAGCAGTGGGCCAGCTAGAATTCGGTAGCACCCCGTGAGGTAACATTATGCTTGCATTGACGAACGGTGGGTGAGCTTCCATCGCCACGCTAAGTGATTCGTGCCCTTCCATCGCAAGACTTCTCTAGCCTGCTTGGGCAAAAAGCGGCGAAGAATCTTGTTTTACATAGAATCTCCTCGCACCGGAGAAATGTCATCCCAATGTTACGCTACGACTTATGATATCGGCGCTCACTTCGTGCTTCAGCTCCCGCTCCATCAGGGCGGGGACGCCCTCCTTCACCGCAAGTCCCTCAAATAATACGCGGTAAACCTGCTCGGTGACAGGCATCTCTACCCCCAGTCGGTGTGCCAGCCTCCGGGCTGCCGCGGCGGTATCCACCCCCTCGGCAATGCCGCTCATCGAGGACGTTATCTCTCGCAGAGGGCGCCCACGGGCCAGTTCCTGCCCCACGAAGCGGTTGCGGCTCAACTGACTGGTACAGGTGGCCACCAGGTCACCGATCCCGGCAAGTCCGGCGAAGGTCAGAGGCCTGGCTCCCGCGGCCACACCCAGCCTGGTGATCTCGGCTAGCCCCCGGGTGATCAAAGCGGCCCGGCTGTTATCGCCGTAACCCAGTCCATCGGACATGCCGGCAGCCAGGGCAATGACATTCTTCAGCGCCCCGGCGAGCTCGACGCCGACTATGTCGTCGTTTACATAGGCCCTGAAATTTGGAGAGGATATAGTCTTCTGAATTCTCTCGGCAAACTTGATATTCGCTGCGGCGATCACCGTTGCCGTCGGCAAACCCTGGACAACCTCCCTGGCGAAATTGGGGCCGGAGAGGACGGCTATCCGGTCACTACTAGAGCCGAGCTCGTCGGTAATAACCTCGGACATACGTCTGGCAGTCTCGATCTCGATGCCCTTGCTGAGGTTAAGTATTAAGGTCGATTCCCAGAGATGCCGCTTGATGATATTGAGATTGCCCCGCATGGTCTGCGAGGGCACGGCGAGAATGGCCAGATCGGCCCTCTCCAGAACTTCTGCCGGAGACGAGGTAGCCCTCAGTCTTTCCGGAAAGGACACGGCCGGGAGGTGGGCGGCATTCTCCCGATCGCGGTTCAGCCTGGCTGCTTCATCCTCGGTCCGGGCCCAGATCATCACTTCCATGTCTCGGGCAGCGAGCATCATCGCCAGCGTTGTGCCCCAGGCGGTGGTACCGATGACGGCAACTTTCCTCATCTCTGTTCCCCCTTTAGCTTCAGCCGGCGCTCCGTGCCGGCGCGCAACCGTCCGATATTGTCCCGGTGCTGATAAATAACCAAGGCAGTGGCAATCGTCCCATAGATCAAGTACTCCACCGGCTGATGCCCCAGGGCTACCAGGGGGATCAGAATCAGGATACTGCTGCCCGCCCCGCACATTGACCCCAGGGAGACGTATCGCGAAACTGATATGACGACAAGGCCTGTCGCCAGGCAGGCCAGTCCGATAAAGGGAGCCATGGCGATGAGTCCACCCAGAGAGGTATCAACCCCTCGCCCCCCTTTAAATCTGATGAAAACCGACCAGTTGTGCCCGACCACGGCTGCCATTGCCCCTACAACCTGGGCGGCCTGGAAATCGAAGGTGAGAGGTCCGACCACTGCGGTGCTTCCGCCGATTATGATCCCGCCAAGCCAGGCGGCGAGTATTCCTTTCCCGACATCGGCAGCAAAGGTAAGCGCCCCGGCTCCGGCTCCGGCAGTACGCAGCACGTTGGCAAATCCGGTCTTACCGCTGCCATGCTCCCTCACATCTATGCCGCGGGCTAGCTTGCCGATGATCAGACCAAAGGGAATCGCACCGAGGAAGTAGCCCAGCAGCATAATTGCCAAAAGCTTGAAGATCATTTATTTACCCGTTTAGCCAATCTTAGCTTGACGGTTCAGGGTTCAAGGTTCACGGTTCACGGTTCACGGTTCACGGTTCGCAGTTACCAGTCAACTAGTCACCAGTCACTAGTCACCTTTCACTCAGCCTTCAGTCTTCAGCCTATCCACCTGAATAGTTACACCATTCATAAACTCTGTGCCTCAGTGTCTCTGTGGCAACATCAATCCCTGTCTATCTTGTCTGGATTCAACTTCTTCTTGAAGACCAGGCGCAACGGCGTGCCGGTAAATCCAAAAGCATCCCGCAGGCTGTTCTCCAGGTAGCGCCGGTACGAGAAGTGAACCAATGCCGGGTTGTTGACTGCAAATACAAAGGTAGGGGGCACAACATCCGGCTGGATTACATCGCGCAGATGAAAGTATCTTTTCGTCATTGGAGGGTGTCGCTCTATGGCACGCTTTACCATGTCTCTCAGCTCGGCGGGGTCGAGGCGTTTAGTCCTTGCCTGATTGATTTCAGCAGCCGCCGGCAGGATCCGGCTTACCCCGAATCCTGTCTTCGCGGAGACAAAAAGCATCGGGGCGTAATGCAGGAACTTGAGGTTCCTCTCCACTTCGAGGACACGGTCCTTCTTCGTCAATCCCAGTTCATCGGCCAGATCCCACTTGTTGACCACCAGCAGGATGCCCTTATAGGCATCTCTTATATAGCCGGCAATGTGCGCATCCTGGGCGGTCAGCATATCAGAGGCATCCAGCACCAGGAGGCAGACATCCGCCCGGTCAATAGACCTCAGAGCCCGCATCACACTGTATGTCTCTATGCCGCAGTGTATCCGCCCCCGCCGCCGGATCCCCGCCGTGTCGATCAGCAGTGCGCGTCGTCCGTCCCGCTCCACTATGGTATCGATAGAGTCGCGAGTGGTTCCCGGCAACTCGCTGACGATGGACCGCTCCTGCCCCAACAGCGCATTGAGGAGCATCGACTTCCCCACATTAGGGTGGCCCAGGATTGCTATCCTCATGATGTCGGGTTCAGATGGAGGAGTGGAGGAGGGGGTAAGGCCGGCGGTTACCCTCTCCATGAGCATCTCGATTCCTGTGCCGTGGTAGGCGCTGATTGTGATCGGCTGGTCTAAAGGCATCTCGTGAAACTCAAATGCTTGCCGGGTGCGCTCATCGTTATCGCATTTGTTAACCGCCAGAACCACCGGCTTATTCGATCGCCGCAGCATCTCGGCTATCTCCTTATCGGGTATAGTCACACCATCTTTGACGTCTACCACCATGATGATCGCGTCGGCTTCCTCGATGGCGATTTCAACCTGCTCCTTGACCTTCTCACCGATGGGTGAGTCGGGGCTGATCTCTAACCCACCGGTATCAACGAGGGTATAATCCTGACCCAGCCAGGTGATAGTGGCATAGGCCCGGTCGCGAGTGGTCCCCGGGATATCCTCGGTGATAGCCCGCCGCTCGCCGGCAAGGCGATTAAACAGGGTCGATTTCCCCACATTGGGTCGGCCCACAATGGCAATAATGGACCTGGTCAACTTTTCACCCCGACTTATTCTATCACATTCAGCACTATGTTTTTGGGCACATTGACAATGCCCAAAGCCGGTAGTATCATTTGTAACTGGAGCGTCTCCACAATGTTAGCTAAGGTAAATTCCGCCGCAGTGGTTGGCCTTGACGGGCAGTTGGTTGAGGTGGAGGTTGATGTTACCAGTGGGTTGCCCTCAATGACGATTGTGGGGCTTCCGGATACCGCGGTGCAGGAGTCCCGCGAAAGGGTGCGCTCCGCGATCCGGAATGCGGGTTGCACCTTCCCTGGGAAGCGAATCACTGTCAACCTGGCCCCTGCCGACCTCAAGAAGGCCGGCCCGGCTTACGACCTGCCGATCGCCGTAGGGGTCCTTCTCAGTTCCGAGCAAGTCGCCGTTGACCTTTCAGGAGCCCTGTTTCTTGGCGAACTCTCGCTGGATGGCAGCCTGCGCCATACCCACGGCGTCCTTTCCATGGCATCCATGGCAAGCGAAAAGGGGTTGTCCCCGGTGTTTGTCCCCGCTGTCGATGCCAAAGAGGCTGCTCTGATCCTGGGTATAAGGGTCATCCCCGTGGAATCACTGATGCAGTTGGTCGCTCATCTGCGAGGCGATATGTCGATCCCCGACTACGTCCCCGAAAAGGATTCCTGGAAAGCACCGGAAATGGTGAACATGGGAATAGACATGGCTCACATAAAGGGGCAGGAACATGCCAAGAGAGCCATGGAGGTGGCCGCGGCCGGGGGGCATAATCTGGTCATGAGCGGGCCTCCGGGGGGTGGCAAGACACTCCTGGCCCGATCGCTCCCTTCCATTCTCCCCTGGATGAGCGCCGATGAGTCCCTGGAGGCAACCAAGATATACAGCGTGAGCGGGCTTCTTCCCCCGGATACGCCGTTGATTACCCAGAGGCCATTCAGGGCCCCCCCACTATACGGTCTCACATATTGGACTCGTGGGCGGGGGCCGCTGGCCCAGACCTGGTGAGATAAGCCTGAGCCACCGCGGGGTGTTGTTCCTCGACGAGCTGCCGGAATTCGGGCACGCCGTTCTGGAGGTGCTGCGTCAACCAATGGAGGACCGGGTGGTGACCATTACCCGTGCTCAGGGCAGCATAACCTATCCGGCCAACTTCATGCTGGTCGGGGCGATGAACCCCTGCCCCTGCGGATATTTTGGAGATCCCGTGCGGCAATGCACCTGCCCATCTGCCCTGGTCTCCCGTTACCAGAAGCGAATCAGCGGTCCATTGCTCGACCGTATCGATATTTTTGTCGAGGTACCGCGCATCGAATATGAAAAGCTGGCTGATGACAGACTGGGCGAGAGTTCAGAGGCGATCAGGGTCAGGATTGAGGCAGCGCGTATCATTCAGCGACAGCGCTTTGAGGGCAGCAAGCTCACCTGTAACGCCGACATGACTCCCATCGAAATCCGCTCCTTTTGTCAGACGGAGCCGGCGGCGCAGAGCCTC
>JALPXT010000023.1 GCA_023271485.1 Dehalococcoidia bacterium
GAGCGGCGGTCTCCAAAACCGTAGGTCGCGGGTTCGAATCCTGCCACCCCTGCCAGGCAAGCGCCGAGGTGGTGGAATCGGTAGACACGCCATCTTGAGGGGGTGGTGGGCGAAAGCCCGTAGGAGTTCAAATCTCCTCCTCGGCACCAGGCGGAAGTAGCTCAGTGGTAGAGCGCCTCCCTCCCAAGGAGGAGATCGCGAGTTCGAATCTCGTCTTCCGCTCCAATGAAACAAATCCCGGCCCAGGGGCCCAGGGAATGGCGACGTAGCCAAGTGGTTAAGGCGGGGGTCTGCAAAACCCCTATTCGGCGGTTCGAATCCGCCCGTCGCCTCCAGTAAGGGGTCAGCAGAGCTTGGTTTTTGACATCTGGCTGTTGTGTTCCACCTTTTTCATAATGCGACTGATGGTCGAATAGTGGAGACCAACAACGACCTCAACTTGATTCAAGGTGTATCCGTACCGCCTGATGGCCTCATGGATCTTCACGTTTCGCTTCTCCTTGTCTCCTCCTGTATCCTTGAACAGCGAGGCAAGGGTGGGCCTCGCTGCAAAGCGTTCGGCCTTCGGAATCGCCTTTTCTTTGGCCTTGTCCGTGAGTAAGGGCTTCAGCTCCTCAACAAATCCCTTACTTCCAAGCAGTACACCCCCATGCAGGTTCTCCCAAACTCTCAACTCTCGTCCCTCAGCAACAAACTGCCGGTATGCGAGCTGCGCCTTCTGCGGGTCGTTCCCGAACTGAGCAAGGATCCAGTCCACAGTCAGAAAGCCTGGAGCTGCCTCCCCCGCTGCTGCTCGATAGCTGCTCCAGCTCCACTGCTGTGGATGGCTAACGAGCTTCGCGCGCACCGGATTGAGCACCACATAGCGCGCTAACTCCAGCAGATGGCTCTCCTTCTCCACGAGTATGGCCTTGAATCGCCCTTGAAGAACATGACCCACACGCTCGTGACGCCGGTTGAAGGCTTGGGTATACACTCCGTTCAACTGCTGCATCCCCCGCGAGAGATTCGCAAGCTGCGTTTCAATTAGCAGATGATAGTGATTGGTCATCAAGCAGTAGGCATGACAAATCCAACCAAAGCGATCAACCACGTCAGAGAGAACATCAAGGAAGCGTATTCGGTCGTCGTCATCGAGAAAAATCGACTGTTTAGCGTTTCCTCGTGCTGTGAGGTGATACACCGCACCTTCGTACTCCAAGCGCAATGGTCTAGCCATATGATCATTATACCTTGCTAAACATCAAAAGACAAGCTCTGACCCCTCTGGGAACCCCTCTGCTCTGGTTCTGACAACCTGACTGGTTACACCGATTTGCTGACACGGGGTGTCATAAAGTGGTATAATAAGGCCTCGGGATACCCCATATCAGATACAAAACAGGGCCATAGACTTAAACAACATTCTGGGGGATTAATCGCATGAGATGTCCTGCCTGCAGCAATATGATGATAGTAGTCGAGCACGAGCTTATCGAGCTTGACTACTGCCCTGACTGCGCTGGGGTCTGGTTCGACGCCGGGGAACTGGAGCTTTTACTGGAGACCATGCAACTGGAAGAGTCCATCCTATCGCTGGATAGTATTTTGACTTCCCCTGAAGCCAGGGCGGTGGAAAAGAAGAGGAAGTGCCCGATCTGTGGCAGGAGAATGAAGAAGGCCACCGTGGGCCACGAACCGGAGGTGCTCATCGATGCCTGCAATCGTGGAGATGGGCTGTGGTTCGATGCAGGGGAAGTGGAACGATTGATAACCCAGATACCATCTTCCGAAGAGGCAGATTCTCAGGGACGCCTTATCACTTTCCTGGGCGAGGTATTCCAGGCACGCGATTAGTCGCCGGGAAGCCGGTTCCGGAGCTTACAGAGGAGGTTCATATGACCGCAGTCTACATCATCATCGGCATAGTGGCGCTTGCTCTTCTCTTCGTTGTCGCAACCTATAACGGACTGATCAGGTTGCGCAATCAGATGGAGAATGCCTGGGCACAAATCGACGTCCAGCTTAAACGAAGGCACAATCTAATCCCCAATCTGGTCAATACCGTCAAAGGATATGCGGCTCACGAGCGTGAGACACTGGAAGCCGTTACCAATGCTCGCAATGTGGCCCAGGGCGCAGTCGGTAAAGGCGTGGGAGCTCAATCCAAGGCCGAAAGCGTACTCAGTGGGGCCTTGTCCAGGCTGCTGGTGGTGGTTGAAAGCTACCCCGATTTGAAGGCGAACCAGAATTTCCTCGCTCTCCAGGAAGAGTTGACCTCCACTGAGAACAAGATAGCCTTTTCGCGCCAGTTCTACAATGATTCAGTACTGAGCTACAACAACAAGACACACATGTTTCCCTCCAATATAATCGCAGGCATGACCGGTTTCAAAGAAGGCGAATTCTTCGAAACCGAGACACCAGCGGAGAGGGAAGTGCCCCAGGTGAGTTTCGGCTAGGTTCAGGATGGACTAAGATTATCATGTGGGAACAGATTAGAGTCAATCGAGTCAAATCAATGGTGCTGGTAGCAGCCATGGCCGGCGTGCTGCTGTTAATCGGTTACTTCCTGGGACTGGCCTTCTTTGGAAGCGCCATGGGCGGCCTGGTGGTGGCCCTTCTAGTTTGGGGAATAATGACCGCGGTCGCCTTCTTCCAGGGAGACAACATATTCCTGGCGATGTCCAAAGCAAAAAAGATAGAGCGCGACGATCATCCGCGCCTCTACAACATCGTTGAGGAGATGAAGATAGCCTCGGGGCTGGAGTATATGCCCGCTATCTACATCATTGACGATCCGGCAATGAATGCCTTCGCTACCGGACGGGATCCCAAACGGGCATCAGTTGCCGTGACCTCGGGACTACTGCAAAAGCTCAACCGCGACGAACTCCAGGGCGTGATCGGCCACGAACTGGCTCACATCAAGAATCGTGATGTGCTGCTCATGACTTTGTGCGGTGTCCTTCTGGGCACGATTGTCATGATATCCTGGTATATGATGCACATGCTGTTTTGGGGTGGGATGTTCGGCGGCAGGAGAAGTTCCGGAGGTGGAGGTGGCGGGCATGTGATAGTCCTGGTGATTGGCCTTGCATTGATGATACTGGCGCCGATCTTTGCTCGCCTCATCTACTTTGCCGTTTCCAGAAAGCGGGAATACCTTGCCGATGCTTCTTCTGCTCAGTATACGAGATATCCGGAGGGACTGGCCTCCGCTCTGGAGAAACTTGCCAGCTCAAAAATACAACTGCAATCAGCCAACCAGGCTCTGGCCCCGATGTACATCACTAATCCCTTCCGAAAGAAAGGAAGGGCGGCCAGCGATCTCAGCAGCACGCACCCTCCCATCTCGGAGCGGGTACGTATACTGCGCTCCATGGGAGGAGGCGCTTCGTTCGCTGACTATGACAATGCCTATGCGAAGATCCATAAAGGCGGTGGGAGTGTCATGCCTGCATCCGCCCTGGCCGGTGCTAGTGCCGTAGGGCTTCGGTCAGCAGAACCGGAACCAGGTAAAATGGAGCGCGTCCGCGAGACCTCCGACCTGATGTGGCGGATGAATAACTACAAGACCATCAATTGCGATTGCGGCACGAAGCTGAAGGTGCCGCCCAAATTTCAAAAGGCCAATGTCAAGTGCCCACACTGCGGCCGCATCAACCCGCTCTAGGTGGGCATCGCATTGCCGGCTGCTTGACAACGGGTAGATGACGTGCTAGAATAGGGCAAGAAAGCGAATCTCTGAAGGGAGCGATAAATCTTGCATGGAGGGAACAAAATGAGCTAAATAAATAACGGCCATATGTGATCCGGGGGTTTTTCTAGCTGCGTCTTCCTCTGCAGATAGACAATAACTCGGCCTTCCCCAAAACACTGCTCTTGCCTCATTTATTTATCCCATCTCTAAAAACGCCTCCGCAACCCGGTTTTCTACCCCACCCACAACGATAGCCCCCCTGTATCCGCTATCCCTGGAAATATCCCCTGTCTTCAAATCCCCTGGGTTACGTTACCGGAGAGGGTATGGTTTCTATTTGTTGCTGAGGTTCTCGGACGAAGGGAGGTGAGCAATATGCTCGCAAATAGCGCAATTGATAAGAAGAGTGTATGTCGACACATGGGATATGGGGCTGATTGCGATCCGTCACCCCGGATCTCGTCTTTGATCGATGAGTATGCAGAAAATGCACATCATCTCATCGAGCCCTCGTATTCATATCACATCAGGGATGTCGAGCTGGCTGAGAGCCCGGCTGTTTTTGTTGAGGGTTCGATTGTGTTTCGCAGCCAGGTTATCGCCCGGCTGCTCGGTCAGTGCCATAAGGTTGCCATGTTCGTGGTGACGATTGGCGATTATCTGGAGGAGATGGTTGCCTGGTTGGCGAGGCACAATAACATAGTCCAGTCGGCTTTGCTGGATGCCATAGGGTCGGACGCTGTTGAGAGGGTGGCTGAGTCTGTGCAGGGCAAGATAGAGAAATTAGCCCATGAGCAGGGCCTGGTGACAAGCCGGCGCTTTAGTCCGGGCTATTGTGACTGGGACATCAGGCAGCAGAAGGTGCTATTCCGGGCGGTGAATGCGAATTTGGCCGGGGTTCACCTGACCGACAGGTGTTTGATGATTCCTCAGAAGTCGATATCGGGAATCATCGGACTTGGACCATCCCGCGACAGCGTGGAGAAATACAATCCCTGCAAGACCTGTGACAAACTCGACTGCTGCGGTAGGAGGTAGAATCTAAGATATTATGATTCGAAAGGGACTGTCCGGGGGTAGCTTTAAGCCCCTCACAGAGGAGTCTATACGTAAGATACACCATACCGCTATGCGGGTGATCGAGGAGGTCGGGTTCGAGGTAAATTCAGAGTCGGCGCTGAAGCTGTTCGAGGGAGCGGGTGCTCGGGTTGACCGGGGAAAGCAACTGGCGCGTCTTCCTCGGGAGAGGGTGATGGATCTCATTGAGACCGCCCCTTCTGAGATCAACCTCTGCGGCCGAGATGAAAAGCACGATATACTCCTCGGTGGGAAGAGAGTGTATGCAGGGACAGGCGGGACCGCCCTGTATATCTATCATCCGGATACCGGGCAAAAGCAACTAGCCACGCTGAACGACTTGAAGCGCATTGCCAGACTGGTTGATGGGCTGGATAACATCCATCTGTTCATGTTGCCCACCTATCCCAGTGAACTACCCGTGGAGCAGGTAGATGTAAACCGCTTCTTTGCTGGATTAGATAACACCACCAAGCACGTCATGGGCGGCGTTTACACCCTCGATGGGGTCAAGCAGGTGATCCGGATGGCAGAGATAGTCTCCGGCTCCAGCGAGAGTCTCCGCCGGCGTCCTCTCGTCTCCATGATTGCCTGCAGTATAAGTCCCCTGAAGATGGACAAGGAATATGGTGACCTGTTGGTTACCATTGCCGGAGCCGGGATTCCTCTGGTATGCCCCGCGGAACCATTGTGCGGAGCCACTTCGCCGGTGACGCTTGCCGGGAACCTGGTGATCCAGACGGTGGACTCCCTGATGGGGGTGATGCTTACCCAGATCATTAATCCCGGGTCTCCGGTCATCTTTGGCTCAGTAGCCAGCAGCACCGATCTGCGCGACCTGAAGTATCTGGCGGGCTCAGTTGAGATGGGGCTGCTCAATGCTGCCGGGGCACAGATGGCTCATTTCTACAAGCTGCCTTTCTATGCCACGGGCGGGATGACCGACTCGAAGGTGTTGGATTCTCAAAGTGGGTATGAGTCGGCCATCTCCGGATTGCTCTGTGCTCTGGCAGGTGCTAATTTCATCCACGACGCCGCGGGACTGATGGAGTTCGCATTAACCGTGTCCTATGAGAAGTTTGTCATAGATAACGAGATACTGGGAATGGTGATGAGGGCCGTTGAGGGGATAAAGGTGAATGATGAGACCCTGGCCTTCGACCTGATCAAACAGGTCGGTCCAGGGGGCAATTTTGTCACCGCCAAGCACACCCGGCGCTTGATGCGCAGCGAGCACTATCAGCCGTCCTTGAGCGACCGGAATAGTCGCCAGGACTGGGAAGCGAAAGGGGAAAGACTCACCTGGCAGAGGGCGGCGGAAAGGGTGGAGGAGATCATGAGCAACCGTAACAGCAACCTGCCCGCCGAGATAAGACAACGGGTGCTCCTGGAGGTAGCGGGCATCGTGGATTGATGGCAGGAAACCAGGGGATATGATCACATGATAGAAGCCTGGCAATTTCTAATGCGAAACCCGGAAGTGGTGGCAGGGTGGACCCTTGAGCATCTCTGGATAGTTCTTGTTGCCTGTGGATTTGCAGTTATCCTGGGAGTGCCTCTGGGCATCTATATCAGCGGCCGAGGCAGGGAACACATTGCAGACCCCGTTCTCTATCTGGCGGAGATAATGATGACCGTTCCCAGTCTGGCACTCTTTGGCCTGGTGATGGCCATTCTTGCCAGTCTGGGATTGAGAGCTATCGGTTTCACTCCAGCCATCATTGCCCTGATTATCTATGCTCAGTTGCCCATCTTGCGCAATACCTACACCGCAATTCGGCAGGTTGATCCGGCGATGATCGAAGCCGGGAAGGGGATGGGAATGAACGAAAGACAACTCCTGTTCAAGGTTAAGCTCCCTCTGTCGGTTCCCGTCATTATGGCCGGTGTGAGAAACGCTGTCGTAATGACGATAGCCATTGCAGCAATCGCAGCCATCATCGGTGCCGGGGGGCTCGGGAAAGCCATATGGTGGGGCTTGAGAGGCGCTCGAATGGATTTGATCCTTGTGGGGGGGATAGGTGTCTCCATTCTAGGTCTGCTGGCCGACGCTTTCATGTCACGAGTGGAGCGGTGGGTGACCCCAAAAGGACTGAGGATGTAAGATAATGATCAGACTGGAGGAGGTGACCAAGGTCTTTCCTGACGGGACAGAAGCGATTAGAGAGGCGACCTTTGAGGTCGAGCAGGGAGAAGTTTGCGTACTATTAGGGCCGTCAGGGTGTGGCAAGACCACCACTATGAGGGTCATAAATCGCCTCATCCCGATTACCAGCGGGAAGATTTACATCGACGGGGTGGACAATAGTAGCATAGATGAAGATGAACTGCGAAGAAACATAGGCTATGCCATTCAGGACATCGGGCTCTTTCCTCACATGACGGTGAGGCAGAATATAGAGACGGTGCCGGTGCTTAAGGGATGGCCGAAAGCCGAGCGGGAGAAGAGGGTCGAGGAGCTTCTGGAGCTTATGAGAATGGATCCGGGGGAGTTCATGAACCGGTATCCCAGCGAGCTTTCCGGCGGTCAGCGCCAGCGGGTGGGTGTAGCTCGATCGTTGGGAGCCGATCCTCAGATATTGCTGATGGACGAGCCCTTCGGGGCCATTGATCCCATAACCAGGATTGAATTACAGGATGAGTTCCTGAAGATACAGCGGAAGATCAAGAAGACCATAATATTCGTCACCCACGACATTTATGAGGCGATCAAAATGGGGGATAGGATAGCCCTGATGAATGAGGGTAGGCTAGTGCAGTACGACACCCCTGCCAATCTGCTTTACAGGCCAAAGAACGAGTTTGTGGAGAAATTCGTCGGCACCGATCGAGCCCTTAAAGGACTGCAATTGATCCGCGTGAAGGAGCTTATGTGTGGTTCCCCACCCACCGTGAAAACAGACGAGCCGGCGGAAGCAGCTCGAGAATGTATGGAGAGGGAGGGGATCAATCAGATGGTGGTAATTTGCAAGGCGGGAAAGTTCCTCGGCTGGGTTGAGTGGACAGACCTGGAAAAGGGGGAGATGGTCGGGGAGATCATGAAACCATCCAGCGACTTTGCTACTATAGATGCAGTCCTTAATGAAGCGCTCTCCATCATGTTGAGCACCAGGCGGAACAGTCTGGCCATAGTTAATGAGGATAATGGGCTGGCCGGAGTGCTATCCTTCGACGCCATCCAGGAGGCACTAGGGGAGATGGCTCAAAGAGGAGAAATCGAATGATGCGTCAGGTTATCCTGGTTTTCCTGCTGGGGCTCTGTATAGGGCTTACCGTTTGGGTCACCAACATGGACAGGGTAGGATTTATGCACCCCTTCACGTACGGGAGGATACTGCACGAAGGGTGGATCCACTTTAAGATGGTGCTGATAGGAGTAGTCATCGCCACCTGCATCGGCGTGCCCTTAGGTATCTTTGCCAATCATCCTCGATTTAAGAAACTTGGATCTTTGGTAATCGGTGTAGCAAACGCGGGGCCGGCTATTCCCAGCATGGCCATAGTAGCCATTATGCTCCCTCTGATGGGTTTTGGCCTTCGGCCGATGCTGGTAGCCTTAGTTATCTGGGGAGTGCTTCCTATATTGCGCAATTCGTATGCCGCGATAAAGAGCATCGACCCGGCGATTGTGGAAGCTGCCCGAGGGATGGGGCTGACTAGGGGGCAGATCGTCAGGAAGATAGAGCTTCCCCTGGCGCTGCCGGTAATAATGGCCGGCATCAGAGTCTCGACGGTGATACTCGTAGGCACGGCAACACTGGGTGCTCTTATCGCCGCCGGAGGATTGGGTGAGATTATACTGGCCGGCGTGTTGGTTGCTGAGCCATTGATTATACTGCAGGGAGGAGCGCCGGCGGCAGCTATGGCGATTACCCTGGGCTTTCTTCTGGAACGTGTGGAAATGTGGATGACCCCGCGAGGTCTTATGGTGAAGGCGGGAATGTCCTGAAAGGGGGTGAGAAACGGAGTAAGAGTGATTCTGTATCCATAGGCCGAGGACATACCATTATTTTGAGGAGGTAAGACAATGCAAAAAGCAATGACTGTTGTGGTGGCGGCACTTCTGCTCCTTTCCCTGATGGCGCTGGCGATAGGGTGCCCCCCGGCTGAGGTAGAGCCGGTTAAGGAAGTGACCGTGGGGAGCAAGGGCTTCACCGAGCAGCTCATCGTGGGCGAGCTGATGAAGCAACTGTTGGAGTATCATGGATTTGAGGTCACTTTGGAAGACGGCCTGGGTACCATGCCTCTCCGGGAAGGGATCGTAGCCGGCGACATTGATATTATCGCCGAGTATACCGGGACGGCCTGGAAGTTCCTTTTTGGCCGCGTATTTCAGCCGGGATGGGATAACAACGACCTCTTACGGATGGTAAGGGAAGTGGACGCGGGCTACGGCATCGTCTGGCTGGATGCGATATGGAACAACAACACCTATGCGCTGGCTGTCTGGCCTGAATTTGCCGCACAACATGACCTGGCGACGCTCTCTGATATGGCGGCGCTTTATCGAGAGATGGAAGGAAGGGTGAGTAAGTTTATCACCCTTGAATTCGCCGTTCGTCCCGATGGCCAGCCGGCTTTGCAGGAACACTACGACTTCGTGGTACATGGGGACTACCTCATGACCGGGGCCGCCGGGATGTCGCTGATAGCGCTGGCGGACCGTGCGACTGATATAGGCATGGCCTTCGCCACCGACCCCGCTATCCTCAAACATGGGTGGACGGTGTTAATGGACGATAAGGCTTTCTTCCCGCCGTACGACATGACTCCCTCCATCAGAGAAGAAGTCCTTGAGGAGTTCCCAGAGATCAGGGATATTCTCAATGAACTGGTGGCAACCTTCCCCGGTGGGGGCGAACCAGCCACAGCCGAGATAGTGGCCGCGGGCCAGAGGGCATGGCAGGAACTCAATGCCAAGGTGGATATCGAAGGGATGCTGCCGGAGGAGGCCGCCCGGGAGTACCTCATCGAGCATGGATTGATTAGCGAGTGAAGATATCCGGGTTGAAGGGGCCGAGCAGAGCCGGTTCAAAATGCTTGGCCCCTTATCCTTGCTCCGTGAACCTCTGAACCTTGAACCTGAGTACTGGCAGGGCTGATAGACATCACTCTCAGAGACGGAGGCAGCGAGCATTTATGCTAATAATCGGAGAGAAGATCAGCGCGTCAAACAGGTCGGTCGGCGAGGCTGTTGCCAATAGAGACCGGCGCTTTATAGAGGACCTGGCCAGAACCCAGGCGGTGGGGGCTGACTTCATCGATCTGAACGCCGGCTCAGGTCATGGGGCTGAGGAACATAAAGACATGGAGTGGTTGGTTGAGGTGGTGCAGGAGGCCACAGACAAACCACTTACTATTGATAGCGACAGCCCGGGGGTGATCGAGGTTGCCCTGGGCAAGTATCGTGGTGACAGGGTAATGATCAACTCAGTCAGCGCTGAGCCTGAGAGGCTGGAATCGATCGGTCGTCTGGCGGCGGAGCGCCAGGCTTTGCTGGTGGCTCTGGCCATGGGAGCGGAAGGGATACCCAACGATGTCGAAGTGAGATTAGCTGCTTGTGAGCAGATAATGGCACATTTGACCAGGCTGGGGCTGGGGGAGGGGCAGGTTCTCTTCGATCCCCTGGTGCTTCCGATTTCGGTGGATGCGGGCCAGGGGATGGTCACCCTGAAGACGATCGAGGCGATTAAGTCCCGCTATCCGGAGGCCATGACAGTGATGGGGCTGAGCAACATTTCCTTTGGACTGCCCCGGAGAAAGCTGATAAACAGAGCTTTCCTGTTGATGGCAGCCTATGCCGGGCTCGATGCGGTGATCCTGGATCCGCTGGATGCCAAGATGATGACCTTTGTTAAGGTGGCCGAGATGCTTACGGGTAAGGACCCTTCGCGTAGAGGATACATTCGGGCTCACCGGAAGGGAATGCTGGTTGACTAGTGCATATAGGAGTTGAGTATGACAGAAGACATAATTGACCTGATTAAAGAAAACGTCATTCAAGGCAGGGTTACCCAGGATGATGAAGGCCTGGAGGAGGGGATGGCAGGCGAGCCCGGGGTGACCGAATTGGTCGGGGAGGCCATCGAGCAGGGCATCGGCCTTTCGGACATTATTAAAACAGGCCTCACTGAAGGTATGGAGACGGTGGGGCAGAAATTTGAGGCCGAGGAATATTATATCCCGGACATGCTGGCCTCCGCGGAAGCGGTGGGGGCAGCTATGGAGATACTGGAACCCCACCTTGCCGAGAACGGTATTGAGGCGAAGGGCAAGATAATCATGGCCACGGTCAAAGGCGACCTCCATGATATCGGGAAGAACATCGTTTCGATACTACTTCGAGGAGCCGGTTATGCGGTCAAGGACCTGGGAAACGACGTCGATACCCAGACCATCGTGGATGCTGTGATAGAAGAGCGCCCTCAATACCTGGGTCTATCTGCTTTGCTCACCAGTACCATGATGCAGATGAAAGACGTTATCCAGGCCCTTACGGATAGTGGAATCAGGGACCAGGTGAAGGTCATCGTCGGCGGAGCGCCGGTCTCAGAGGAATTTGCCAGGAGCATAGGTGCTGATGGCTATGGAGCGGATGGGTTTGATGCGGTGAGAGCGGTGGAATCCCTGGCTTCTGATAAGGCAAAAGGCTGAAGGATAAGGGCCACACCGCACCCCTTTTGGCCCTTTCAGGAGGAGAAGATTGCCTAGAGAAGGAATCTTAGTTCATAACCCCTATGAGAGAATGACCAAGGAGCAGGTCCGGCAGATTCATCATGCCTCGATGCAGATATTGACCGACCCTGGGTTGATTTCTTTTAATCGCCGGGCGGCAGAGATATTCGCCAGCAATGGGGCAGAGGTTACACCGGTCTCCTCCGGCGATCATCCAACGTGGTTGGTGAAAATTCCAGAGAAACTCGTTCTCCATGCTCTCGACAGCGCACCCAGGATCGTGAAGTTGGGTGCCAGGAACCCGGACAATGCCTTGATATTGAATGGCGAAGAGCCCAGAGTATATTTTGTTACCGGCTCCGAAACCAATATCTGGCTGGACGTTGAATTCCCAACCTATGTGAAGAAGTCGGATCCTAAAATCGAGATCCAGGTGCCCGAATTTCGTCCGCGGCGTGGGACGGTTGCCGACCTCTGCCAGTCGGCACACGTCTGTGAGCATCTGGAGACCCTGGATGGCTACATCCGCACCGTAAATATCCAGGACAAAGACATCACCGAAGATAACAAGGATGTCAATAAATTCTTCGCCTCCCTCAATAACACCACCAAGCACGTTATGTCGGGGCTGACCAGCCTGAGCCAACTGGACAACGTGGTGAATATGGCGAGGATAATAGCCGGTGGTGAAGAGGAACTTAAGCAAAATCCCATCATTTCCTTCATCACCTGTCTGGTCAAGAGCCCTCTCCAATTCGTCGAGGACACTACGGACACCTTTATAGAGGTGTGCAAGCGAGGATTGCCCGTAGTAGTCTCCTCCTCACCGCAGGCTGGAACCACTGCCCCTATGAAGGAAGCAGGCATTATGGCTCAGATAAATGCCGAGGTCCTGGCCGGCATAACGTTGGGCCAACTGGTCAATAAGGGCACCCCGGTACTCTACGGAAGCGTCCCCGTAAGAGCGCGGATGGATAACCTTGACGATTCTTACGGCGCCGTTGAAACCAGCCAGTACAACGTCGACTGCTCGCAAATGGCACGGTACTACAAGATACCTAACTACTCCACCTCCGGTGTCTGCGATCCCAGGACGCCGGGAACGCAGTCATCAGTAGAGAGGTTGTTCTCCGATATACTGGTCACTCTGAGCGGGCCGCAGTACCTGCACTGTGCCTACGGTCTCCTCGAGTGCAACTCCGTGTTCTGTCTGACCCAGGCCGTCCTGGACGACGCCCACTTCCAGATGATCAAGTTCTTCCTCAGGCCGGCACGAATCGACGAGACGGAGATCGCCGAGTCATTGAAGCAGATAAGAGAGGTCGTGGCGACGCCACAGAAGCTCTATATCAGCTACATTCGCAGGGCGATGCGCAGCCGGCAGATATCACCCCCTTATCCCTTTGAGGGAGATCGGGAAACCGATGATGTGTTTGCCCTGGCGTACAAGAGAATGCAGGAGCTTCTTGCAAGGCCTGTTGATCATATAGACCCGGCGACCACTGCCAGGATATTCGAGGAGATTCCCGGACTTCTGAGGCGTCAGGTTGATGGGCTAAAGACTGAAGGCTGAGAATACAAAACGGAAGGATGATGTGATGAGTGAAGAGATCATTGCCCTCCTGAAAGAGAACGTTATTCAGGGGAGGAAGACCATTGAGGATGAGGGGGTGGATGAGAGTCTGGACGGGACCCCCGGTGTCCTGGAGCTTACGCAGTCGGCGATTGAGAAGGGTATCCCTGCGGATGAGATAATCATGCACGGTCTGACTGCCGGAATGCAGATTGTGGGCGAGAAATTTGCCACAAAGGAATACTTCATCCCGGACATGCTGGCCTCTGCCGAAGCAGTCGGCAGGGCCATGGATATTCTGAAGCCGTACCTCGAGGCCTCGAACGTGGAAACGAGGGGGAAATTCATGATAGTCACGGTAAAAGGGGATATTCATGATATCGGCAAGAATATCGTCGCTATCCTGCTTAAGGGCGCCGGATATGAGGTGAACGACCTCGGGATAGATGTGGCCACGGAGAAGATTGTAGAGGCAGTCAGAGAAGACAAACCTGAATATCTCGGGCTTTCTGCTCTTCTAACTACTACGATGGTAGTTATGGGAGAGATAATCGAGGCGCTGAAAGAGAACGGTCTCAGAGATAAGGTGAAAGTCCTCATTGGCGGCACGGCAGTCTCTGATGAGTATGCCGATGAAATAGGAGCCGATGCCTACTGCGAGGACGGGTTTCAGGCAATTAAGAAGCTCGATGCCTTCCAGGCAGCGAGAACGTAGCCCAAGTAATACGATATTGCTGAAAGGAGAGTAACAGTGGCGGGAATTGCAGGAATTCAAGGCGTTGACGGTGCTGAGTTGGGAGGCATGCTTGAGACGATCAAGTACAGGGGTCCGGACGGGACCTGGATAAACCGGGAGCAAGGAGTAAATATGGGATGCTGTGAGTTGAATGTGGGGGCGGGTTGTAAGGATGGTTCACACCATGCGTTCGATGGCGGCAGAGCGGTCGTTCTGGACGGGCGTGTCTACAATCCCGAGAAGGGAAATATGACCGACGCTGAGGCCATCCTGTCTCTCTATGACAGGTATGGCACTCAGTTTGCCGGCAGAATAGACGGCGACTTTGCCTGCGCCATATCGGATGAGGGCAAGATGATACTGGCCCGAGATAATGTCGGTGTGAAGCCCCTTTATTATGGGCATAATGATGCCGGAAGCCTGGTCTTTGCCTCTGAGGCGAAGGCCCTGGTGGGTATCGCTGATGATGTCAAGGAGTTCCCTCCCGGGTATATCTACTCCCGAGAACTCGGCTTCCGGAAGTATGCCTGCCAGGCTGTCGAGACCCCTGAATTCGAGGACTATGAGCAGGCCAGGAAAGTAGTAAAGCAACTCATGATAGAGGCAACTGAGAGAAGGATGAAAGACAACGCTGTGGGGGGGATTCTCCTGAGTGGAGGACTGGATAGCAGCCTGATCACCTATATGGCGCATCAGATAAAGCCGGATATTGAATGCTTTACGGTGAGCATGGATGGAGGAGAAGACCTCCCGCTGGCCAAAGATGTAACTGCCTACCTGGGCATCAAGCATCAGGTGTTGATGTTCGGTGAAGAGGAGATCAGTGAGATACTGCCTCTGGCGATCCATCACCAGGAGATGTACGAGGAAAGCTGCGTGCATGGTGCAATCGCCAATTTCCTGGCCGGGCGGTTCGTCAGCCGGCATACCCGGTGCGTTCTCACCGGAGAGGGAGCGGACGAGTTCTTTGCCGGGTATGACGGTCAGTTCAGGCAGGGAAAGAACAAAGAGGAGGTTGGAAATATAGTCGATCACCTTATTAATGCTGCTCACAACACGGCGCTGCAGAGGCTGGATAGACTGAATGCCGCAAATTCTATGGAGAGCCGCACGCCTTTCCTCGATGCAAGGGTTATCGATTTCTGTATGAAGATTCCGCTGGACTGTAAGATTCACGGTCCCGAACAGACTGGAAAGCGGATTTTGCGCCAGGCATTTGAGGGTTGCCTTCCTGACCATATCATCTACCAGACAAAACGGTTCTTTGCTCAGGGTTCCGGTGTGGCCTGGATCATGCGTGCACAGGCGGAAAGGCATATCTCTGAAGACGAGCTCTCACAACACAATAGTATAGAGGGTAATCCGAGGCTATCTTCGGTGGAGGAACTGTACTACTATCGCATGTTCAAGGAGACCTTTCCCCATCCGGCCTACGACCGGCTGGTGGGTAGATGGGATCCGTCCCGACCGGATTTCTTTCTGCGGAAGGCAGGGGGATAGCTTAAACTCAGGGTAACCGCCTATTCGTGAGATTT
>JALPXT010000024.1 GCA_023271485.1 Dehalococcoidia bacterium
GGGGATGGAGATATGATCGACGAAGTTCTGAAGAAATGGCTCATAAAAGCTATTGAAGATTTTAATGCTGCCGAATACATTGTAAACCTTTCAGATGAAAAGATCCTTACAAGTATTGTGTGCTTCCATTGTCAACAGGCGGTGGAAAAGTTATTTAAAGCATATCTCGTTGCTAAAAAGATTGATTTCGCAAAAACTCATGATCTGGAGCTCCTTCTAAAGTTTTGCGTTGACCTTGATAACGAATTTAAGAACATTTCTATTGATCACCTTTCGGATTATGCAGTGGAGATTAGATACCCTGATGAATTCTATATGCCTTCTATTGAAGAAGCAAAGAAATGTTTTGAAATCGCTTCAAATGTTAAGGACTTCATATTTAAGAAATTAGGAATAAAAGAAGGGGATTTGGTGAAAAATGAGAAAAGGTGAAGCTCAAAAAGTACTTGAGATAATTTTTGAGTGTGACGGTGGTTGTAAATATTGTGTTTCCAGCCTATTAGATTTGTTTATTGCCAATTTCAGTGAATATGAAGATATTGCAAAGAAGGCCTTTGAAAATAAATTTGGGATAGGTATGGAAGATTTTTTGAGCCAATCACATAAAGAACATAGTAGGAAAAATGAACCATGAGCGCTAGAAAGTATGATAAGCCAGCAAGACCCTTTGAGGTTTGGAATATCGGGAGCTATGAAACGGTTTACTGGCAGGAAAGAGAGGATGAGTATCTTGCCTTTATGCTTAAACTCTATCAAGCGCAACCATTAAGAGATTTTAGATATCTGCATGGCAGGATGGGGAACAGGGCGGTTCATGTTGGCCCGTTGAATGCCCCTGTGACGATGGGCGAAGTTGAAAAGGTAGTAATTGAGTGCCGGGCAAATAACTTCAATAAAGCAGATGTCTTAGGCTGGGAATGGAGTTATGAGGTAAATGAACTGGCTAAAGAACTCGCAAAGAAGAACAGCGTTGATTTGAAACTCATCCAGATACCATCAGTGAACGAAATCAAATCCTCTTTAGTAGGTTTAGACCTGCAACTACTGAAAATAAGGGATGACGTTGTTGCAAAGGAACTCTCGAAATATGTAAAATTCCCGGAGGTTGCCTATCTGGAGATTGAAACGAAAGTCAAAGAAAATGAAGTAACATTAAAAATCACTGACTTTCAACTTGCACCAACCGCAGAGCTTGCAGAGATTGCCAGCAAGGTAAAGGATTCACGGGAACTCATAGATTACTGGGCGGTTGATTGGGATTATAAAGGCGACACCTTCCACAATCAGTGGCAGAGTTTCAGGGTGAAAAAGAATCCAAAGGTAGATTATGAGGCAACGCACAGATACGAGGAGCCAGGGGAATATCAGCTAATGGTTAAGGTAGTAGATGTATTCGGGAATGATACGAATAAGGTCTTGGGGGTGAGGGTGAAATGACTTCCGAAAAAATGACTCAAATTTTCGAAGCTTTTGTTAAAAGAGACAGTGATAGATTTCATAAAATTGCTTGGGAGATAATAGAGGCGGAGAAAAGGAAAAAGCATCATTTATTAGCTTCGCAATTAAAACGTATTTTAACGGAAAACTCAGGGGCTTCAAATATAAATCATATCCAGCAAATACCACCAATACCGAGAGATAATGAAAAGGGATTCAGGCTACTGGATGTTAAAAAGTTTTTCTTAGATTGGGATGATGTGATTTTATCCCCAAATACTGAAGGGGTACTAAAGCAAATTGTAAAAGAGTTAGAAAACGAGAATGTTCTGGCTACCTATGGTCTAAAACCCAAGCGAAAAGTACTTTTTTATGGACCACCGGGGACAGGTAAAACCCTTACTGCAAAGGTTATGAACTCAATTATCGGGTATCCTCTTGTTTTTGTAAGGTTTGAATCAGTCATATCATCATATTTGGGAGAGACGGCATCCAATTTAAGAAAAATCTTTGATTTTATAGAGAAGGGCAAGTGGGTGATTCTCTTTGACGAATTCGACATAATTGGGAAGCAAAGGGACGACTCCACGGAACATGGAGAGATCAAAAGAGTGGTCAATAATTTCATGTTAATGCTCGAAAATTATGAAGGTGATAGCGTGATAATAGCATCTACAAATCACCCCCATTTACTTGATATTGGTGTGTGGCGAAGATTTGATGAAATCGTTTATTTTGCTCTCCCAGATAAAGAAAGACGAAACAAGATTTTTGAGAAATACTTAAGGGTTTTGAAAAAGGATAAGAATTTTGATCTGACCAAACTTTCAGAAGAAACTGAAGGATTTTCAGGAGCAGATATTGAGCAAGCCTGTATAGATGCTCTTAAGATGGCAATATTAAGCGGTAAAGATTTTATAAGTTTTGGTGATGTAAAAGAAGCTGTTTCAAGGCAAGAAAAGAAAAGGGAAGCCAAAAAGGTGATTAAGTATGAGTGAACATCTTAGCCTTCCCTTTTATGAGAGGGAATTTGAAAGAACAAAGCGGGGTGGAGGAGGACTAAAGCCTCGTAAGGAGGATAGGCGACGATTTTCTGAGCTTCAAATTTTCAATCTTGCGGGGATAAAGGATGACTTCGATAGCGACAAAGAGAAATTCAAACAATTCTTTGATCCTAATCTCCTGTTTAAAATCGAACTAAACCAGCGTGTAGATGAAGAAGAATTTATAAAGTTTTTGGAGAGAAACAGGGTAAGGGTTATCTCACCCTCACCCGAGGGCAAAGGATACTGGATTTCACTTGCGGAGGATGAAAATCTGGATGAAGTTAAAAAGAGATTAGAAGAATATGGAGAAAGAGAAAAGTATAAGCAATTTCATGCCGTAGAGTCTTTTGAGCCTATCCCTCCAGAAGAAAAGATAGGCGAGCAACTCAAAGATAAGCCTTTGCAGAAAGGTGAAGAAGCCTATCTGGACATTGAAATTTGGAGGATGGAAGACGAAAGGCTTAACGAATTCTTGGGAAGAGAGGGTGGAAAGCTTGGATTCAAAAAATTCGTGGAAAATAAGGGTGGAAAAGTAACAGATGAATTAAGAACAGAGAATCTCTGTTTGCTGAGGGTTAGAATCAACAAATTCATTCTTGACGAGATAATAAGAATAAGAGAGATAAGTCGAATAGATCGACCTCCGAGGCCTTACATAACATATCAAATGCTATCCTTACCATTAGAAGAACTTGAGACGGGTGGATCTCCTCCTAGAAATGCTACTGCTATCGCTATACTTGACAGTGGAATTTTATCAAATCATCCTTTACTTGAGAATGCAGTCGGAGATGAAGTAGCAGTTCCTATGCTCTCCAGTGATAAGATTCAGGAAGATAAACCCCAAGATGATGTAGGACATGGTACAAAGGTTGCCGGTATCGCTCTCTATGGGGATATAAAGAAATGCATTGATGATAGGAGGTTTGAGCCCGAGGTCTGGATACTTTCAGCAAAGGTTATGTTTAAAGAAGAAAACCCAATAACTGCAGAGATTACTGCCACTTATGATGAGAGCGAACTTCTGGAACATCAATTGGAAAGGGCTGTTAGATATTTCGTCCAGGGATATCGAAATTGCAAAGTTGTTAATATCTCATTTGGCGATAGATATAAGAAAATGTTTGGTAATAGAAGGCAATTTACTTTGGCAACCCTGATAGACGAGCTTGCTAAAGAGCTTGACATTGTTTTTGTTATTTCTGCTGGCAATCTTTGGGAACTTGAACGATTAGGCTTCCCAGAAAGGTATCCATCTTATTTGATTGATGAGAACGAAGAGGTAAAGATTATAGACCCCGCATCTTCTGCTTATGCTATCACAGTAGGATCGATTGCTCAGGAGTTTGGGCCTTCAAATAGGAGGCAAAGTGGAATTCTGTTTTCACTGGCAAGGACTGATGATCCATCTCCTTTTACCTGTGCCGGACCAGGATACAAAGGAATGATCAAGCCTGAACTTGTGGAAGAAGGGGGAAACATCATATCCTCACCAACCGATCCATTAAGATCAGAAGATATTGGAGGTAAACTTGTTGTCTTAAATCCAAAATGGCTTGAAGAGGGAAAGCTCTTTTCCGTGGAGTATGGAACCAGCCTCTCTGCTCCAAAAGTTGCTCATTACACAGCAAGACTTTTTAATCAATTTTCTGAGCGTTCCTCAAATCTTATAAAGGCTTTGCTTATTGCCTCTGCAGAAATACCTTCTGATAGGCCTACTCCTTTAAATGAGATAAATTGCAATGATTCAGATACAAAACTTATAGATTTGTTAAAAGTCTATGGCTACGGCAAGCCAAACTTTGATGCGGCTATATCATCTGACTCTAACTGTGTTCTACTTCAGGCAGAGAATAATATCAAATTGGATGGGGTTCATTTATACTACTTTTATTTACCGAGGGAATTTATTGAAACTAATGGGGAAAGGGAAATCTCAGTGGTCCTCGTATATAGTCCACCAATAAGGAGAAATAGAGTTGACTATATGGGAGTTGGTATGGAATTTCATTTATTTAGAAACTCAACTACTGAAGAAGTAGCATATTATTACGAAACACTCTTGGAAAAAGGAATTACAGAAGAAATGGAAGACATAATGCCCAAGAAATTAAAACTAAAAGAGATAGACCTACACCCTGGTGTGAGATTACGAAAAAAGGGAATACATCAAAAAGGGATTAAGATTTACTCAAGAAGGCCTGATATTAATCCAGATAAGCCTCTTGTGCTTGCGGTTGTTTCTCAAAGCAAGTGGCTCAAGGATAAAGAATATCTTCAAGATTATGCTGCTGTTGTCAAAATAAGACACAAAATGAGAATTGATATCTATAATCGTATAAGACAGCAAATACGGGTGAGGATAAGATGATACCTACTGAACTTTTAAATCCTTCTCAAAGACGCACAAGCGAAGCCTATTTAGTCAATGAACTTCGCAAGGCAGTTTTCGCCTGGCGAGAAGAGAGCTATCCCAATACAACAGATACCACCCGCCGCCTGCTGCAATTCTGGTTTAGTGAAGACCATATTGTAGATGGTGAGCCTTTTGAGTTCTGGTTCTGCCAGAGGGAAGCGATTGAAACATTGGTTTACGTTTATGAAGTGATGAAAAAACGCAACTTTATAGACATGGCAAGGGATTTCGGAGTAGGAACTATACAGGGGTATGACCCTTCTTATGATCAATATCCGCTTTACGCCTTTAAAATGGCAACAGGCTCCGGCAAAACCTTCGTCATGGCAATAAGCATTATATGGCAGTACTTCAATCACAAAAAAGAAAACAGTGACGATTATACCCCCAAATTTTTGGTTATTGCGGGTGACAAAAACATCATTTATGACAGGCTTACAAGAGATTTTGAGGATGGGAAAATATTCGAAGAATTGCCACTCATTCCACCAGAGTGGCAGGAAGAGTTTAACCTGAAAGTAATTCTTAAGGAAGACCCTATTCATGTTATTCCTGAGGGCGTGCTGTTTCTGACCAATATTCAGCGGTTGGAACAAAGACAGAGCAACAAGCAAGAAGTAGAACAATACGTAGATAAAGTTATGGAATTGCCCGAGGTTTATAATGTTTCTGATATTTATCAGGAGAACAGAATAAAGGAGGTCTTGACTTCCTGTCCCAATATAATGATTTTGAAAGATGAAGCACATCATATCTACAGCTTTGAAAAGGCATGGAAGAAGATACTTCTTGATCTTAACAAGAATCTGGTGTCTCAACACGGTAAAGGCATCAATATGGAACTGGACTTCTCGGCTACACCTAAAACCGAGGCCGGGGCTTTGTTCCCCTGGATTATCGTGGACTTCTCGCTCAAGGAAGCAATCGAAATGAATATCGTAAAGTTACCATTGAAGGGGATGGTCAAGAATGCTGAAGAGATTGCATCAACTAATGTAGTCGAGAGATATAGGGCATGGATTGATGCCGGGATAAGGAGATGGCGGGAATACAAAAAGGCACTACAACCATTATCAAAAAAGCCGGTGCTGTTCTTTCAATGCCCTGAGAACGAGGAGGCAGACGAGGTATTTGAATATATTTCTGCTGTTCCTGACCTTAAGGATAAGGTATTGCTGATACACACAGATAGCACCGGGAATATCCAGAAGAAGGATTTAGGACCGGCAAGAAAGGTGGCGAGGCTTATTGATGACCCTGAAAAAATAATGCGGGATCCAGCGTTGGAAAAGTTATTCCCTCACGGTGTAGAGGCAATAGTCAGTACGATGATGCTAAACGAGGGTTGGGATGTCAGAAATGTTAACGTCATTGTGGGATTAAGGTCCTATGGATCAAAAAGAGAGGTGCTCCCGGAACAGGTCATTGGGCGGGGTTTAAGGAAAATGTTTCCAGGAGAAGATACACCAATAGACAAATCAGTAAATGTTCTTGAGGTGATTGGCCCCCCAGGGTTAACAGATATTCTTGAAAAATTAGAAAAGCAGGAGGGGATAAAGTTTGCTGAGTTTGACACCGGAAAGTCGCTTAATTTAACCACCATATTCGTAGATGAAAATAAATTGGATAGGGACATTGAAATACCTATCTTGAGTCCAAGAATTTTCATAAGAGAATTTCATTTAAGTGAGGTGGATGTTAACAACTTGCCTCCTATGAACATCCCTCTGGAGAATAAAGTCTTAGAAATGGAATATGTTGCTGTGGATATGCTCAGAGGTATGGAAGTCATAAAAAGAAAATGGGATTTACCTGTGCCTCAGGATTCTAAAAGCGTAATTGCCTATTATACCGATCAGATACTTAAACGGTTGAAGATAGGTGGTGCTTTTACGAGTTTTTATCCGGTGGTGAAAAAATATGTTGTGGAAAAATTGTTTACTCAGCAAATTGACCTTGAAGACCCAAAAGTTCTTTACAAATTGAGTTCCCCAGATGTTCAGGAACAGTTGATAAAGTTATTTGTGAATGCGTTCAAAGAGATGACCTTCATCGAAAGAGAGCCCGAAAAGAGGGACACCATAAAAGTCTCGGATACAAGACCGTTTGTGTGGTCAAGATTGGTTTATCCAGCCAACAGATGCCCCTTTAACTACGTCCCTTGCGATAATGATTTTGAGGCAGATTTTGCCAAATTTTTGGATAGAGCTGATGATGTAATAGCTTTCAGTAAAATCGTTCCTAAAATAGGGTTCTTTGTAGAGTATAGAGACTCGAAGGGTAACCTTAGATTGTACTACCCTGATTTTGTAGCAGTAACTGATAACAACGAACAGGTAATTATTGAAACAAAAGGAAGAGAAGATGTTGATGTTGAGCATAAAGACAAAAGGATAAAAAAATGGTGCAAGGATGCTACGGGTTTATCAGGGAATAACTGGTCATTCATAAGAGTTGACCAGGAAGAATTTGAAAAATACCGATTCAAAAGCGTTAAAGAAGTAAATGAATGTGGAGAGGAATACCTTATCGCAAAGGTAGCCAAAGAAATCGAGCGCAAAATCCAATCAAAGGAGAAGCTAAAACCATGACTGTTCCGGTAGAGATTTTTCCCGAAGAGGTAGCAGCATCATAAAGAAGAGGGAGACCGGAGAGAACAGAGGGATAAATGCACCCATCGAAGTTACTCTAGGATGTGGAGATTATCGTCTTATTTCGGGAGCCACCTGATTTGCGTTCAGAGATGAGGGAATGGATGGCGCAGGTGCGCAGCCATTAGCCATTTGCCCGGATTAGCAACGTATTTGGGTATGATACGAATAAGGTGGTGGGGGTGAGAATATGATAAAAGGCCATAATCCATTGAATATTCCCATCAAGGATATGGAAACCTTTGGAAAAGAAGGGGCTTTTGCAGTCTTATCCCAATTCTATGCCTTTTCCGATGGAGATAGTGAAGCTGAGGTGATTCAGTTTATTAAAGACCATTCCGTTCTGCTTAACATCCTATTTGAAGCTCCAGGACATATTTTCTCTATCTTTGGCAGGGATGTTCTTCTATATTTGGAACTTCACCGTGACCCCACAGAAGATTTTGAATGCCTGTTTATTACCATAAGAACCAGCTTATCATCTGAGGAATCCCTGAATCTTTTGGATAGATTGGATGAGGAGTGGTGGCTTGATGTAGATGATGATATTAGCAATATACTTGAGATAATGGTGAGGCCGGCATGAGTTTTGACTGGGAGTCGTATATCCACTTGGGTGACGAACTTGTATCTTATCAGCAAGAATCGGATTTGCAAGAAGCCTATCTGCGTTCGGCAATGAGTTGCTGTTATTATGGTATATTCTGTATTGCAAGGAACCATCTTATTGCCAGGAATCTACCTATTCCAAGGATTGATACCCACAAGTTTGTAAGGGAGAGATACCAAGGATTACCACGTAATGTGGAGAAGAAGATAGCAAAGAACCTACGTCGCTTGTGGAACGAAAGGAAAGTTGCTGATTATGAAAATCAAGCAGATATTGATATCCAGAGAGCAAAAGCGGCACTTGACTTATCTAAAAGGACTTTAGAACAATTGCGAAAAATAGGGGCGCTATAACTATAATTCCTGTTGATCAGGAGAGGTTCGAAAATACAGATTTAAGAGCATTGAGGAGCTTTCTGCCGGCAAACCCCACGAGCGGTAGTCGCCAGCCAGAGAGAGGGAAGATACATGCTTAGCATACAGTTCATTCGCCAAGACCATGACATCCTCCGAGAGGCATTAGCCAGACGCAATGATGATGCTCCTCTCGATGAAATCCTTCGCCTGGACAGCGAGCATCGCACGCTACTGCAGAAGATTGAGGCGCTGCGGGCGCGCCGCAACGAAGTCAGCAAAGAGCTGGGACGGATGAAGGAAAGGCCTCCCGAACTTATCGCCGATATGCGGGATGTGGGAGATCGCATCAAAGCCCTGGAGCAGGAGGAGACCAGTCTATCGGAGAGACTCAACGACATGCTCCTGCGTATCCCTAACATCCCCCACCCCACTGTCCCTCTCGGCAAAGGCGAACCCGACAACGTAGTGGTGCGCTCCCGGGGCGAGCCGCGCCGGTTCGACTTCAAGCCGCGTCCCCACTGGGAACTGGGAGAGGCTTTGGGAATCATCGACTTTCAGAGGGGTGTTAAGCTCTCCGGCTCTCGCTTTTATCTGCTCAAAGGATGGGGAGCCCGACTGCAACGAGCGCTGATTGATTTCATGTTAGACTTGCACATCAGCAAGCACGGCTACACCGAGATTTATCCCCCATTCATGGTCAGGCGGGAGTGCATGATCGGATCAGGGAACCTGCCTAAGTTCGCCGATAACCTCTACCACGATGAGGAGGACGATTTCTGGTTCGTGCCCACCGCCGAGGTCCCCCTGACCAACCTCTATCGCGGTGAGATTCTGCCACCGGGCACCCTGCCGATCTACCACGTTGCCTTCACCACTTGCTTCCGCCGGGAGAAGATGTCGGCCGGGAAGGACACCCGCGGGATCAAGCGAGGTCATCAGTTCGACAAGGTCGAGCTCTACAAGTTCGTCGAGCCGGATGAGTCCGATGAGGAGCTGGAGAGAATGGTGGAAGATGCCGGAGCGGTATGTAGCAAGCTGGGCCTGCCGTATCGGATAGTACAACTGTGTACCGCCGATCTCGGCTTTGCCTCCGCGAAATCATACGACATCGAGGTCTGGTCCCCTGGCTGCGACGAGTGGCTGGAGGTAAGCTCCTGCTCCAACTGCACCGACTTCCAGGCGCGACGGGCCAATGTGCGCTATCGCCCCGATCCAGGTGACAAACCACAGTTTGTCCATACCCTGAACGGCTCCGGGCTGGCCTTGCCGCGCGTCCTCATCGCCGTGCTGGAAAACTATCAGCAGAGCGATGGCAGCATAACGGTGCCCGCACCTCTGCGACCATATGTCGGCGCGGATGTAATTCGGTAGGATTATCGAAGATGAGCATAATGGACGAGCTGACGAAAACACGGCCGGCACGGGAGATGGTGCTCACTATCGGGGTGTTTGATGGAGTACATCTGGGACATCAGCATCTCATCAGCAGGCTGAAGGAAAAATCAAAGGATGCCGGATTCCTCAGCGGGGTGCTCACCTTTAACTTGCACCCCAGGGCCCTGCTCGCTCCGCACGCCGAGTTGCCTTACCTGACCAGCCTGGAGGAGCGAATCGAATTGATCCAGGGCATGGGAATTGATCACGTTATTGTACTCTCCTTCACCAACGAGCTGGCCCAGCTCCCAGCTCGGAAGTTTGTCAGCCTGCTTAAAGAGTATCTCCAAATGCGCGGGCTTGTGATCGGCCCCGATTTCACCCTCGGCCGGGCGCGGGAGGGGAATGCCGACATACTTCGTTCCCTGGGGCAAGAATTTCGCTTTGCTGTGGAGATAGTGCCTCCGGTAATGATTGGGGAGCAATTGGTAAGCAGCACCGCTATTCGTCAGGGCCTGGCTGAGGGTGATGTGGAGAACATAAGCCGGATGCTGGGCAGACGCTTCCAGTTGAGTGGCACCGTGGTGCATGGAGATCATCGCGGTGGCGCACTATTGGGCTTTCCTACAGCTAACCTGGCTATACCCGGCAATCACGTTCTGCCAGCCGATGGCGTCTATGTCACCCTGGCCCACCTCAAGAACACCGTCGGTCTAGCAGTGACCAGCATTGGAATTAGACCCGCCTTTGATGCCGGAGAGCGTACGGTGGAAACATACATTTTGGATTTCAATGGCGATCTCTATGGGCATGAGCTCACTATTGAATTCGTCAGGAGATTGCGTGGCGAGATGATGTTTGAGACACCCGATGCGCTAAAAGCCCAGATCAAAAGCGATGTCACTGTTGCAAAGACGCTGCCAATTGAATAGAATAGAAAGGTATGCCGATACACAAAGAACTTGACCGCATATTGAAGCGCGGTGTCGCCGAGATCATCATCGAGGACGAACTCAGGCGCCTGCTGGAGTCGGGCAAACCGCTGCGACTGAAGGAAGGTTTCGACCCCAGCCATCCCGATATCCATCTCGGCCACGTCGTTGGACTCCGCAAGCTTCGTCAGCTTCAGGATCTGGGGCACAAGGTGATTCTCATAGTAGGGGACTGGACGGCCCAGATCGGAGATCCCAGCGGTCAATCTCAAACACGCCCCATGCTTACCGCCGGAGAGGTGCAAGCCAATGCCGAGACCTACATGAAGCAGTTCTTCAAGGTGGTTGACCGCGATAGGACAGAGGTAAAGTGGCAGAGCGAGTGGTTCGGGAAATTCGACCTCGCTGATGTCATCCGTCTCACCAGCAAATTCACCGTCGCTCAAATCATGGCACGGGAGGACTTCTCCAACAGGCAGGCGGCGGGACGCCCCATTACTCTCACCGAGCTCCTGTATCCCCTGCTCCAGGCTTATGATTCGGTCATGATCGAAGCTGATGTTGAGTTCGGTGGTACCGACCAGAAATTCAACCTCCTCATGGGGCGGGAGCTTCAGCAGACAGTCGGCCAGCGCCCCCAGCAGGTTTTTATGACACCGCTTCTGGTGGGTACCGATGGCCGGATGAAGATGTCCAAGAGCCTGGGAAACTACATCACCGTCGAAGATCCCCCCAACGAGATGTTCGGCAAGCTGATGTCGGTTGCCGACCATCTGATTAGGGACTACTTTGAGCTGATAACCGACGTTCCCGATGAGGAGCTAGTGGGATTCAGGCAGCAACTGGCATCGGGCTCGGTGAATCCAATGACCCTCAAAAAGCGCCTGGCACGGGAGATCGTGTGCCAGTTCCACGGACGACAGGCGGCAGGAGAAGCGGCACACCGTTTTGAGAAGGAAGTCCAGATGAAAGAGCAACCCGACCAAATCCCTGAGCATGTGATTTCATTTGAAAGGTTGTCGGAGGCGGCTACCATTTCAGGGCTGATCTACGAACTGAAGCTTGCCGTTAGCAGGGGCGAAGCAAAACGGCTGATTTCTCAAGGGGCTATCGAGGTTGATGGAAAGCGAATATCCAGCGACATGAGAATAGTCCCTGGAGATGACCTGGCAAATGGCGGAGGGGACGGAGAGGAATTGATTTTCCGGCATGGCGGTGTGATCCGGGTCGGCAAGCGCCGCTGGGCAAGGATTTTTTTTAAGAAGGAGCTTTCCAATGTCGGATTGGCATGAATACCCCGGAGGGTATATCGACGATATAATCATGCCCTACGTGACCCGGAAATATATCAATCGGGCTCTGGATCTGCTGGTGAATAAGTTCGTCACGCCGGGAACCTGCCCCTGGAAGGTCTGGAGGAAATACTCCAACATCAATCTTTGATGTGCAGCCATTTCCGCATGCCCCCATGAACTATAGCCTTACCCGGGAGACTTTTGTCAGCCTTGCCCCAGCATGGAGCGAGTTATGTCTCCGCACCACGGCAGACTCCCTCTTCGTTACACCTCGCTGGCTTGACATCTGGTGGCAACAATTCGGCAAAGGAAGAGAGTGGTATCTGTGCGCAGTGAGGGATGGCGATGCCGTTATCGGCGTTGCCCCTCTCTTACTGAAGGGGAACAGGGCTTCCTTCATGGGGAGCCCTGATGTTTGTGATTATCTGGATTTCGTGGTTGCCCCGGAAAGAGAGGCGGATTTCTTCAACACGCTGCTCACCAGTCTGGCCGAGTCGGGGATCGTCTCCCTGGACTTACTATCGCTCAGGCCGGATTCCACGGTGCTGACCAGCTTAGCAGGAATCGCCCGGGAGAGGGGGCTGGCGATTTCTTGCGAGCCCCACGATGTTTCGCTGGAGCTCGATCTGCCCGCCACCTGGGATGAATATCTTGAGATGCTAAGCGCAAAGCAACGCCACGAGGTGAGACGCAAGCTGAGAAGGTTGAGGGAAGCGGGGGAGATAGACTACGACGTTGAAGAGGATCCCCGGGAATCCATGGAGTTCTTTCTGCGACTCTTTCGAGCAAACAGGGAAGACAAAGCGGCATTCATGACCGCTCAGATGGAATCGTTCTTCAGGTCCATAGCAGAGGCTATGGCTGATGTCCTCAGATTGGAAGTCCTCAAGATCGATACCCTGCCTGTGGCCGTGGTGATGTGCTTCGATTATCGCGACGTCGTCTATCTCTACAATAGTGCCTACAATCCCCGCTATGCCTCCTTGAGCGTGGGAGTGCTTTCTAAAGTTTTCTGTATCCAGAACAGTATCCAGAGGGGCAGAAAGAGGTTCGATTTCCTGAAGGGCGCGGAAGTATACAAATACCGCCTAGGAGGTAAGGAGATTCCGCTCTACGATTGCCGGATAGCCCTATGTTAAGCGTGAAACAGCTCAAAATAGCGATGCTCAGTGTTCACAGTTGCCCCCTGGGTAGGCTAGGGGAGAAGGACACTGGCGGCATGAGTGTTTACGTCCGGGAACTGGCCCGCGAGTTGGGCAGGGGCGGGCACCTGGTAGACGTCTACACCCGGGTACACGACCCCAACGACGACCTCGTTGTTGAGCTGGGCCCCAAAGCCCGTCTTATTCACCTCAACGCCGGGGAAGAGCGCGATATTGATAAGCTGGAGCTGTATCCTCATCTGGATGAGTTTGCCGGCAATCTGGAGGATTTCAGGAGACGCAGCGGTATGCGGTATGATCTGATACACAGCCACTACTGGCTGTCCGGCTGGGTGGGTGAACAGATACAAGAATGGTGGGGCATCCCGCATATCATCATGTTCCATACCCTGGGCGCGGTCAAGAACGCGGTTGGCATCGGTGAGGGTGAGGCCAGGCTTCGCATTGAAATCGAAAAGGTACTGGCCAATAAGTGCCACCGGATTATCTCTGCCACTGCTAAAGAAAGGGACGACCTCGTTCATCACAACGGTGCTTCCCCGGATAACATCAGCGTCATCCCATGCGGGGTGAACCTGGAATTGTTCCAACCCATGGATCGGACCCTCGCCCGACAACGATTGAACCTGGATGGAGAGAAGGTTGTCCTGTTCGTCGGCCGGATCGATCCGTTGAAGGGGATCGAGAACCTGTTGGTGGCTGTCAGCCATCTGAGCAGGACACACCATCTGAAACTACTAGTAGCCGGCGGGGGCGACAAAACCCAATCTGAGGTGGAGAGATTAAAAGGCTTGTCCAGACAGTTGCAGATCGACGATCAAGTCACCTTTGTCGGCTCGATGAGCCAGGAAGACCTACCTCAATTGTATAATGCTGCCGATGTCTGCGTGGTCCCATCTTACTATGAGAGCTTCGGGCTGGTGGCTCTGGAATCTCTGGCCTGCGGAACACCGGTGGTGGCTACCCGGGTAGGTGGAATTGAGAGCCTGATACGACAGGGCGAGACGGGCTATGTAGTTGCCGGCAACGCCCCCCAAACCCTGGCAGATACGATAGCCAGGCTGCTTTCAAGTCAAAGCAACGGTATAAGGTCGGCCGGTTACATTGGGAACTCGGTAGCCGGATTCAACTGGGCCAATATAGCCGAGGCAATGGTCAAGCAGTATCAAGAGATGCTATGACGAATGCGTCGAGTAGGAGCAACATCATCAGCGGGCTTTTCTCCCCCTGAAACCCGCTAAAAAGCGGTCATGCCTATGACTCAAACTCATTTCGGAGGCCGGCAGTCTGGTGCAGCAATCTGTTATGTGATTTTCATTATATCTTCGGCCCATTTCTTTGCTCTTTGAATGTTTGTCTCTGTATTCCCTTTTAAGGGCTCCCGGAAATCAATTTCACCCAAAATTTGATTACCTCTTAAAGCTGCCTTCATCTTGTCGAAAATCCCTCCTTTACCTCCACCATGACAACAGAATAAAGCTATTCTCTTGTTTGATAATAGACAAATTGAGAAGAAGGTATTTAGAGCTGGGGCATAACTCCATGCCCACACGGGGGTACCAATAAATAACACATCATATTCTTCAGGATGTTTCTCCAAAGGCAATAATTCTGGTTTTGTTTTCATCAGGACTTTTCGCC
>JALPXT010000025.1 GCA_023271485.1 Dehalococcoidia bacterium
CTCTTGCCGCATGTGCATTCCAGGTCAGAATCCGGGAACCATTATAGCATATGATGTGCAGCAATGCCTATTCCGCAGTTGAGGGGTCCAGGCCTTCAAGCGGTTTCCGATATCGCCTTGACAAGAGGGTCAAGATGCTGTAGAATGGTAGTAACCATTACTATTATGCCGAAAGATTCAAAGCAAAATAAGGCTATCCTGAGTGTTCTGCGAGGGACATCCTCCCATCCTTCGGCCGACTGGATATATGAGGAGGTGCGCAAGCTGATACCTAATATAAGTTTGGGCACGGTGTATCGCAATTTGAAGGTGCTCAAAGAGAACGGTGTCATTCTAGAACTGAGCCTTGCCGGCGCTTCGAGCCGATACGACGCTAACTGTGAGGACCATTACCATTTCCGATGTATTAGGTGCGGCCGTGTCTCCGATGTAGACGAGCCAGTGAACTATGCCCTCGACGAAAAGGTGGCGGGCAATACTGGCTCCAGGATTCTGGGCCATCGTCTGGAATTCTACGGATTCTGTCCGGATTGCGGGAGATGTAAAGAATAGTATGAGCGGGACCGTCTGGGTTCGAATTCTCATCCTGATCCATCGGGAATCAGAGAAAAGGAGGAACGCATGGGCGCAGAAAAGGTAGTTATGGTCTATTCCACCCCCACCTGACCCTGGTGCAAGAAAGCCAAGAGTTTCTTGGACGAAAATGGTATTCCGTATCAGGACTTGAACGTAGCCGAAGACAAAAAGGCCCGAGACGAAATGGTCAAGAAGTCAGGCCAGATGGGTGTGCCCGTCATAGAGATAGATGGCGAGATCATGGTGGGCTTCAACCCGACCGCGTTGAAAGAGAGTCTGGGTTTTTAGAAAGACTATCCGCGGAGTCGGCTAGGCTATGCGGCGTAGTGTGGAGTGATCGCAAAGGGAATTTACTGAGGGGGATGGGCATGTATGAGCTAATTATCCTCGGTGGCGGCCCGGCGGGAATGACGGCTGCGGTCTATGCAGCCCGCAAGCGAATAAAGACCCTGCTCCTGAGCAAGGACATCGGGGGCCAGGTGGTCTGGACCATGGGGATTGAAAACTACATGGGCTACCAGTTCATCGAGGGCGCGGATCTGATGCAGAAGTTCGAGGAGCAGGTAAAGCAGTTTCCACTGGAGATGAAGATTGGACCCGGCGCTACCCACATAAGGAAAATAGATGGCGGGTTTGAGGTTGAGGCCGACGACGGCGCTATCTATCAGGGGAAGTCGGTGATTGTTGCCACCGGGAAGCGGCCTCGCCCGCTGAATGTTCCCGGCGAGGAAAGGCTTCGGGGCCGAGGAGTGACCTACTGTTCCATTTGCGACGGCCCCATATTTGCCGGCCAGAGGGTGGCGGTAATCGGCGGCGGGAATTCCGCCCTGGAAGCCGCCGAGGAAATGGTCAAAATAGCCGAGCATGTAGACCTGGTGTCCATTACGCCCCTCACGGGCGACCAGGTGCTCATAGACAAGATAACCCCGGCCTCCAATATCAGCCTCTTCCTGGAGCATGAAGTGCTGGAGATAGCGGGAACCGATCGGGTGGAGAGCATCACTGTCAGAGGCCTTCAGAGCAAGGAGACGGGGGAACTGGCCGTAGGCGGTATTTTTATCGAGATCGGGCTGATCCCGAATTCCGACCTGGCCAGAGATGTGGTAAATCGCAACAGGGCCGGGGAGATCGAAGTCGATTGTGCCAATGAGACGAACATCGCCGGACTTTTTGCCGCCGGCGACGTGACCAATGTTCCTGAGAAGCAGATTGTCATTGCTGCGGGGGAAGGGGCTAAGGCATCGCTTGCGGCCCACCGCTACTTACAGAGGCTCTAGAATCTTCCAGAAATTGGTTATCAAATAAGGAGGTGCCGGCGATGATTGAGCAATGTCCGGGGTCAGCGGATATTCGAACACCGACGATAACCCTGAAGAACTGCCCCGAATGCGGTGAAGAGGTAGAGATCTTCTCTAACGAGATGCAGGTAAAGTGTAGCAACTGCGGATTTACCATATACAACGATGTAGAGGCCTGCATCCAGTGGTGCAAATACGCCGAGGAATGCGTTGGAGAGGAGCTTTACAAGAAACTGAAAAAGGAGTGATGGCGACATGGTGAAAACAAAGAGAAAGATCATCAAGATCGATGAGGAGAAATGCGATGGATGCGGGCTCTGTATTCCCTCTTGCCCTGAAGGTGCTCTCCAGATTGTTGATGGAAAAGCAAGAATCGTGAAAGAGAATTTCTGCGACGGACTGGGCGCATGTCTGGGCGACTGTCCCCAGGGTGCACTGACTATCGAGGAAAAGGAAGTTGAAGAGTACGACGAAGAGGGGGTGATTGCCCACATAAAGGAAACATCGCCCGAACTCCTGGAAAGACACCTGGCACACCTCAAAGAGCATGCTCACGAGCTGCCCCAAGACCATTCGCATCAGGAAGTATGTTCCTGTCCTTCATTGCAGATAATGTCCTGGGGAAATGGCGGAGAGTCTTCAGATATACCAAGGATTACCCCTGAGCTAACACAATGGCCGATACAGCTTCATCTGGTTCCACCTCACGCCCCATACTTCCAGAATGCGGACTTAGCCTTAGTTGCCGATTGCGTTCCCTTTGCCTATGCCAATTTCCATCGCGATTTTCTGAAAGACAAGGCGATCGCAATATGCTGTCCCAAACTTGATGATACCAGCACCTACGTGGGGAAAATCACCCAGATATTGAGAGATGCCAACGTAAAAAGCTTGAAGGTACTTCACATGGAAGTGCCCTGCTGCTTCGGCCTGGTTCACATCGCCCAGCAAGCACTAGCCCAAAGTGGAAAAGATATCCCCTTCGACAGTGTCGAAATCGGCATAAAGGGTGAAATATCGTCTTAGATGATCGATTCTGGTCTTGGCAACTAGAAGAAGGAGGTGCTTATGCCAGAAGAATTGAGTGCCGGATGCGCGCGCCCCGCAGGGGGTCCGGTGGGCGAGAACATCGATGCGAGCATGGAGAAAAACAAAGACGTTCGAAAGGAGGAAATGAAGATGATACAGGTAGGCAAGAAGGCTCCGGATTTTACAGCTCCAGGATACCATGAGGGAAAGTTCGTTAACGTAAAACTTTCAGACTATCTCGGGAAATGGGTGGTCCTTTGCTTCTATCCCGGTGATTTCACCTTCGTCTGAGCTACCGAACTTTCAGCAGTTGCTGAAAAGCATTCCGAATTCCAGAAGCTTGGAGTACAAGTTTTGTCCATGAGCATCGACACTAAGTTTGTGCATAAGATGTGGAATGATCAGGAGCTCTCCAAGATGGTAGAAGGTGGCATCCCCTTCCCGATGTTGTCCGATGCCGGCGGAAAAGTGGGGACGCTTTATGGTATCTATGACGAAGATGCCGGCGTTGAGACACGCGGAAGATTCATTATAGACCCCGATGGAATCGTTCAAGCATATGAAGTGTTGACGCCGCCAGTCGGGAGAAATGTGAGTGAAGCGCTTCGACAGATTCAGGGCTATCAGATGGTGAGGGAGTCAAAAGGGACTGAAGCTGCTCCTTCAGGTTGGAGGCCGGGCAAGATGACCCTGAAACCAGGGGTAGATCTGGTAGGTAAAGTGTGGACAGTGTGGAAAACAGAAATGGCTTTTGATTAGGCTCGACCTGCGGTGGTTTCTCGAAAATGAAGATTCTCGGCATAGCTGGTAGCCCTCGGCGTGGCGGCAATACTGATCTATTGCTGGAGCAGGCGATGGCAGGAGCCAGGGCTGCCGGCGGTGAAGCGGAAAGTATCGTGCTGCACGGCCTCAACATCTCCCCTTGCAGACACTGCGACGGTTGCCTGAAAGCCGGACGGTGTGTGATCGAGGACGACATGCAATGGATATACACCAGGCTCCGCGAGGCTGATCGGCTCATCCTTGCCTCCCCGGTGTTCTTCATGTGTCTCACCGCTCAGACGAAGATGATGATCGATCGCTGCCAAGCGCTTTGGGCAATCAAATATGTGCTGAAGCGGCCGGTGGCCCTGAACTCAGACAAAGAACGCAGAGGACTGTTTATCTCCGTCGGGGGAACCGGTTTCTCCAGGCTGTTCCAATCATCGCTGGCCACCATCAAGAGCTTTTTCACTGTGCTTGATATTGTCCTGGTGGGAGAAGTGACCTTTTCCCGAATAGATGCGAAAGAAGCCATCAAGGAACATCCAACCGCTCTCCAAGATGCCTTCGAGGCCGGCAAAGGGCTGGCATCGGCCTGAAGTTCCGAATATAGATGAATGACCGCATGGTCAAACGCGGGATACGAGATCACGGCTTGAGGGCGATGAAATGAGAAGAGTGTATCTGGATAACACCGCCACAACCCCTCTGCATCCCGAGGTAGTGGAAGCGATGCTTCCGTATCTCAGGGATATCTATGGAAACCCCCTCACAACTGGGGGGATGCCCCGAGGGAGGCGATCGAGGACGCCCGAGCCAGGTTAGCCGATCTCATCGGCAGCCGGCCTGAGGAGATAATCTTCACCGGCAGCGGTACGGAGTCCAACAACCTGGCCATCAAGGGCCTGGCGCAGGCATACCAGGCGAGGGGCAAACACATCGTAATCTCAGCCATCGAGCATTTCTCGGTGATGCACTCGGCCAAGACCATGGAGAAGCGGGGCTTTGCCGCGACCAGCGTTCCGGTAGACGGTTACGGGTTGGTCGAGCTCGACGAACTGGCAAAGAGCATCCGGGAGGACACCATCGTCGTCTCCATCATGCACGCCAATGGCGAGGTGGGTACGATTCAGAATATCAAGGAAATAGCTAAGCTGTTGAAAGGCAGGGGGATCGTAGGTCACCCCGATAATCGCCTCCCCGGGAACGCCAGCTTCTGCATCGAGTTCATTGAGGGAGAGGGTATGCTTATGCTACTATCAAGCAGGGGCATTGCTGCCTCCAGCGGCTCCGCCTGCACCTCCAAGGCGCTCAAGGCTTCTCATGTGCTAACTGCCATGAGGATTCCTCCTGAGATTGCCCAGAGCTCGCTCCTTTTCACACTTGGTCGGGACAATACCGAGGAAGATATTGAATACGTCCTGGAGACCCTGCCGCCCATCGTTGACAGGTTGAGGCAGATGTCACCTCTTTACGCCAAATTTCTCAAGAAGCAGAGTGGAGGGAGATGAAATGCCTGTTTACAGCGACAAGGTGATGGGCCACTTCATGAATCCCCGCAATGTAGGGGAGATAGAGGATGCCGACGGGATCGGGGAAGAGGGTAACCCTGTCTGTGGCGATATGATGACCTTCTACATCAAGGTCAATGACAGTCGCCTCAGCGATATCAAGTTCAAGACCTTCGGCTGCGGTGCCGCCATCGCGGTCTCCAGCATCGTAAGCGAGATGGCCAGAGGGAAAACCCTGGAGGAGGCCAGAAAAATCACCCCGGCACTGGTGGCGGAAGAACTTCAGGGATTGCCCAAGAACAAGCATCACTGTTCCAACCTTGGCGCTCAAGCGCTGAATAAGGCCATTGACGACTACCTCAGCAAGCAGGGCAAACCGGTGAAAACTAGAAGGAGGGAAAAGAGAAATGGCTGAAGAGCTACAGGAAGGCCGGTGTTCTTGTCCCTACTGCGATGAGGAGATATCCCTGGAGACCTCGCTTTTGTGCAAACCGTGCCCGGTAGTACCGCTTTATTGCGTCAAGTGCGAAATACCGGTGGCGCGGGAACTCAAGGAATGTCCCCAATGTGGCCAGCCCCTGGAGTAGCAGAGATCATCGAAAGGAGTTTGCACTGTGGTAGATTCAAGCTCGACCGAGCAGGCCCATCGAATTGTGGACTGCATCGGTTTGTACTGCCCCGTGCCCGTTCTAAACACCAGGCAGGAGATGGACAAACTTGCTATTGGCCAGATACTTGAGGTATGGGCGGACGACCGTGCTGCCGAGGAGGATCTGAAGGCCTGGGCGAAGCGGTGCCTATCTCATCATTGATGAGAAAATCGCCCTCATAGACACAGTCAAGGCGCCATTCTTCCCTGAGGACCAGATATTATTCTCCAGCGACATGTTCGGTCAGCACTTGGCCAGCTCGCAGCGCTTCGATGATGAAGTCGATGAGGGCACTGCGAATCCCAGGAAACAGGGTGTCACTGAAGAAGATACAATGTTAAGAGCAGGAATCCCTCTGGGCAGCTTCCACGGTATCTCGATAAGACTGCATTATTCCTGGTTCATCGTTTTCGCGCTGGTGACCTTCGCCCTGGCAGCCAACTACTTCCCCATCGCCTATCCACACTGGAGCGTGACGGCACGTGTGGCCGTTGGCCTTGCCACCAGTGTTCTCTTCTTTGGCTCAGTGCTGGCCCATGAGCTAGCCCACAGCCTGGTAGCCCAGGCGGCAGGGATTCGAGTGCATTCAATCACCCTCTTCATCCTTGGAGGATTAGCCCAGATAGCTCAGGAGCCGGGGCGGCCCAACATTGAGTTTCGCGTGGCTCTGGCGGGGCCCGCCACCAGCCTGGCCCTGGGGGTATTATTCGGTACTATTTCGATAGCAGCGGCAGGGATCAGCGAGCCCCTGGTGGCCGCATCCGCCTGGCTTGGATTGATCAACATCGTTCTTGCAGTTTTCAACCTCATCCCCGGGTTTCCACTGGATGGGGGACGTGTTCTACGGGCGATTATCTGGTGGCGAACAGGTAACCTGCGAAGTGCTACTCGAATCGCCTCGGCAATTGGCAGAGGTGTAGGCTATCTCTTTATCTTCGGCGGGATTTGGATGGTCTTTCAGGGAAACTGGGGGGGATTGTGGATGGCTTTCATCGGCTGGTTTATCCAGAACGCTGCTGCGGGAAGCTACCACCAGGTGGTTCTTCAAGATATGCTTCAGGGCCATCCTGTTAGTGAGGTGATGATGCGCGATTGCCCCGCGGTTCCCCCGGAGCTCACCCTGGAGGAATTAGTGGATGACTACATTCTGGGGTCCGGTCGTCGCTGCTTTCCGGTGGTAGAAGGCAACCGGGCATTGGGGCTAATGACTGTTCATAACGTCAAGCAGGTGCCGCGTGATCTCTGGCCGACGAGGACACTGGGGGAGGCGATGACGCCCCTGGACAGGCTCAAGTGGGTGGGCCCAGGCGAAGACCTTTCCAGTGTGCTACAATTGATGAGCACCGAGGATATCAACCAGTTACCCGTGGTAGATGAGGGCAACATCGTTGGCATGGTGGCACGCGAGAACCTTCTGGCGTTCATCCATACTCGTGCGGAACTGGGGAAGTAACCTACAAGGAGGAAATGACCCGTGAGTTTGATTTTTCCAGTGCCCGGCCGGGGACGATTGACCCGGACGATGAAGGCTGAGGTATATCATTGGAAGCCGAGGCGGTCAGGGTTACCAAATCAAAAACAAGGAGGACAACATGAATAAGAGTTTGAAAGCGAAGCTGTGGGTGAACAAGGTATCCGTAGAGGTGAATCCGTTTGTCGAGCAATTCCTGGCTCGGACTACCCTCGGTGCCGTTGCCTCTCTCAGAGGCGGCGGGAGCGTACAAAGCCTGGAGCTTCATCAGGAGAAGGGTGATGTCAAGATCACCGTCAATGGGAATGAACTTTCCCTCACCCCTTTTCCCAGCGACATTATTTGCAGCACCTTGATTGGCCTCGTATCTTCACTGAAGGACGTAGATGAGGTAGACAATCTGGACATCAGCATTGAGGTAGGTGGATGAGGAAGTGGATCATATTTGGAAAGGAGGAATCTCGCAGATGTCCATTTCTTTTTCGACCAGCGAGCTTATCAACATTGCCATCGATATCGAGAGAAGGGGAATGGCCTTCTATGATGTCATGTCCCAGTCAACCGAGAATGCCGAGGCCAGCGAGCTCTTTCGGCATCTGGGTGAAATGGAACGACAGCACGTTCAGATATTCCGGGACATGCTTGGCGAGGCGGGCAAATATCAGCCTTCAGAGAGCGATACCGAGGAATACGCCGCCTACCTTAAGGCGCTGGTAGATAGCGCTGTTTTCACCGATGATCTGATCACCAGCGGAATGGCGGCTAACGCAGATAGTGACATTGAGGCCCTGCAATTGGCGATAGGTGCTGAAAAGGATGCCATACTCTTCTACTACCTGATGATGGATATAATGCCACCACGAACACAGCCCACAGTTAACAAGATAATAGCTGAGGAGAAGCTGCACCTGAGACAACTCTCCGAGGCAAAGAAGAGACTGGCCGCCCTTTAGTCAGGAACTTTGAACCTGGTAGTTACTACTGTTATAATATATAATACCAGGTCCAGGAGGTAGAGAATTGAGAATATCCTCGGATAAAATCGAAGGTTGCCAGATGTCCCTCAATATTGAGGCCGAACCGGAGGAGATGGAGAGGGCTCTGGAGGGAACGTACCGCCGGTTGGTGAAGCAGGCGGTTGTTCCTGGTTTCCGCAAGGGGAAAGCACCGCGGCCCATGCTGGAACGCCATCTTGGGCGGACTGCCCTTTTGAATGATGCCTGGGACAGGCTGGTGCCCGAGCTTTATGAGCAGGCAGTCAAGGAACAGGGCATTGAAGTCTTTGGCCAGCCGCAGGTAGAGGTCACGCAGGTTGATCCGCTGATATTTAGGGCTACGGTGCCGGTGCGGCCTGTCGTTGAATTGGGAGACTACCATGCCATCAAGGTAACCCCGGAGGTAGTGGAGATAACCGGCGATAAGATTGATGAAGCTCTGGAGAGGCTCCGCCGCACGCAGGTTGTGTGGGAGCCGGTGGAGCGTGAGGCACGCCTGGGCGATCTGGTGGGCCTTTATGTTGAGGGCTCGATTGAAGGCAAGATCCTGCTCGACAAAGAAAGTGAGTGGTATCATCTGTCGGCAGACTCGAAAGCACCTGTTCCGGGATTTGCGGGGCAAGTAGTGGGGATGAAAGCCGGTGACGAAAAGGAGTTTGCCCTGCCGTTTCCCGAGGATCATGCCAATCCTGAGTTAGCCGGGAAAGATTGCCTCTTCAAGGTCTCGATCTCGGAGGTGAAGGAGGAACACCTGCCTGAGTTGAATGATGAGTTTGCAAAGAGTCTGGAACAGGATGTGGAAACCATGGATCAACTCAGGGAGAAGATAGCGGGCAGCTTGAAGGCCGCTGCCGACTCGGACGCCCGGAACAAGTTGGAGAGGCAGGTAGTCGAAGCTGTGGTTGGGCAGGCCGATCTGGAGTTTCCGGCTGTCCTCGTGGAACGCGAGGTCGATCGCATGGTACACCAGCAGATGATGGCTCTGGGGGGGCTGGATATTGATGAGTACTTGAAACTCAGGAATCTCACCAGGGAGCAGTACCGAGATCAACTCCGACCTGTGGCAGAGAAGAGGGTGGCCAATGCTCTGATTCTGAAGAAGGTGGCTGAGGAGGAGAAGATGGAGGTAAGCGATTCGGAGGTCGATGCGGAGGTGGGGCGCCGGGTGGAAAACGGCGGCGAGGATGCCAAGCGCGTGCAGGAAGCGCTCAGCTCGCCTGAGGCTCGGGAATCACTGCGTGACGACCTTCTCGCCCGTAAAGCGATAGACTTGCTGGTCAGGATAGCTACTACCTAAGTTTTGAGTTTGTACCTACTCAGGTTCAAAGTTTCGAGGTTCCACGGTTCAAGGTTAGAAAACGATGAAGAAGGATCCAGGATGAAGAGCGCAAAGCAGACAACCGTGAACCGTGAACCTGACAACCTGATTTTAAGTTGCTGAGGGCTGAACGCCAACAATTAAGGAGGAAAAGAGGTGAGCATCCATTCTAGAAACATTATTCCCATGGTGATAGAGAGCGGATCCAGGGGGGAACGTGCCTTTGACATATTCTCGCTCCTCTTGAAGGAGCGCATCGTTTTCCTGGGCACGCCGATCGATGATCAGATTGCCAATCTGATTGTAGCCCAACTTCTGTATCTGGAGCGCGAAGATCCTGATAAGGACATCAGCCTCTACATACACTGTCCCGGCGGCATCATCAGTGCCGGTCTGGCTATCTACGATACCATGCAACTGGTGCGCTGCGATGTCTCCACCATCTGCGTGGGCCTGGCCGCCAGCATGGGCACCCTTCTCCTCTGTGCGGGAGCCAAGGGAAAGCGCTATGCACTTCCCAATGCGACCATCCACATGCACCAGCCGGTCGGTGGGGCTCAGGGGCAGGCCTCGGATATCGCCATCGCCGCCAAGGAAATTCTGCGCATGCAGGATAAGATACGTAATATCCTGGCCAAGCACACCGGTCAGCCCTATGAGAAGATCGCACAGGATAGCGATAGGGACTTCTATCTGAGCTCCGAACAGTCGCTCGAGTACGGTCTGGTTGACGAGATACTGGCCAGGCCGCCGGCCGGCGAGGGTTAGGGGCGGCGCTCCAACTCTTTCAGACGGCTCAACAGGATTTCTTCCAATGTAGGACTGTCATGATCCCGGTATTCGTAGCGCACCCTGAGAGTCGGCTTGTTGATAAAAAGGAGCTTAGGGAGATCAATGGGTGTTGCAAAGAGAACGAGATCACAATCGGCATTATTGATGGTAAGCTCCAGATCGTGAATCTGTTCTCTGCTGTATCCCATGGCAGGCAGTACCGATCTGACATTTGGATAACGGTCGTAGGTTTCTTTAATGGTTCCAGTGGCGTACGGCACCGGTTCAATAATGGTGGCTGCTCCATGCATTCTGGCGGCGATGATGCCGGCACCATAAGACATCTCTCCGTGAGTGAGCGTGGGCCCGTCTTCAACCACCAGAACTCGTTTTCCCCGTATTTGGGCGGGATTTTCCACCAGGACAGCCGATTCCGCGAGCACGATTTCAGCATTGGGGGCATGTGTTTCAATATTTCTTCGGACCCTTTCCACCTGGTCCGTGTCCGCACTATCAACTTTATTGATGACAGCCCCGGCATACACCACGATACCCTGATCAACCAGGGATTCGTATTCCTCTCTTCCTCGATAGTGCACCGATGCCTTTCAAAATCCTCATAGGATGAAAAACGCTGCACCACTTGCTTGGTCAAATCTCCGTAGGGCATTGGATGGCGAACGGCGACAACCTTTTTCCCCATTGCCTTCATGATCTTGCATACCTGGCGAGTAGTTTGCGATTTCCCGCATCCTGTTCTCACTGCACAAACCGCCACGACCGGTTTTTCAGACCTGAGCATCGTATATGTGGCACCAATAAGGATGAAATCGGCACCCTCCGCCATAACGGCAGAAGCCTTATGCATGACCTCGACATGGGGAACATCGCTGTAAGAAAAAGCGACCAGATCCACTTTATGTTCACGGATGAGGTGGATCAGTTGATCTTCAGGATAGATGGTTACGCCCTCGGGGTAAAGCTCTCCCGAGAGCGCCGGCGGATAGAGTCGTCCCTCAATGTCCGGGATCTGAGCCGCCGTAAAACCGATGACCTTGTAACGGGGGTTGTCCTTGAAATATACGTTGAAGTTATGAAAGTCGCGTCCGGCGGCTCCCATGATGATAACCTTTTCAACCATGATAATCCTTCTAGCTATCTTAGTACCGGTTCAATTCTCTCCAACGCCCAGTCGATCTCCTCTTTTGTGATCACCAGCGGTGGTGCGAAACGGATAGTGTTTTCGTGGGTTTCCTTGCAAAGCAATCCCTGTGTCAGCAATTTCTGGCAAAACCGGCGGGCCCCCTTCGCCTCGGGGACGAGCTCGACGCCGATCAAAAGGCCCCGGCCGCGGACCTCCTTAATGTAAGGGTTCTTGATGTCTGATAGTCCGGAGCGGAAATATTCCCCCATGACGGCGGAGTTCTCAATCATATTCTCATCGATCAAAACGCTGATGGCTTTCCTGGCGACGGCGCAAGCCAGCGGGTTGCCCCCAAAGGTGCTGCCGTGTTCGCCGGGGCGCAGCACGCCCAGAACCTCGGTGCTGGACAGGACCGCAGAGACGGGATAAAAACCACCGGAAAGGGCCTTGCCGATGAGTGTCAGGTCGGCTTCGATCCCGTCGTGCTCCTCGGCTAGAAGCTTTCCCGTGCGGCCTAATCCGGTCTGAATCTCGTCTAAGATCAGGAGTACGTTGTTCTTCTCGCAGATGGCCTTGACTTCCTTAAGATATCCTGCCGGCGGGACGATTACCCCACCCTCCCCCTGGATGGGTTCAACCAGGAAGGCCACGGTGTTGGGTGTGATCGCCTCTTCAAAAGCATTGGCGTTGCCATAGGGGATTATCCTGAAACCGGGGGCGAAGGGACCGAAACCATCACGGAAATTCGCATTCGTGCTGAATCCGATAATTGTGATCGTCCGGCCATGGAAGTTGTTCTCACAGACGATTATTTCAGCCTGATCTTGCGGGACCCCTTTGACCTTATATCCCCACTTGCGAACAGCCTTAATAACCGTCTCCACCGCCTCGGCCCCGCTATTCATGATCAGAACCTTATGCGAATTGGTCAACTTGCAGATTTCCTGACAAAAGAGTCCCAACTGGTCATTGCGGAAAGCCCTGGAGATCAGGGTCAGCGTCTGGGCCTGTTCGATCATCGTGCGCACGATCTCCGGGTGGCAGTGACCCTGATTGACCGCCGAATAGGCCGACAGGCAATCCAGGTATTTGTTACCTTCCACGTCCCAGACCCAGACTCCCTCACCGCGGTGTAGAACAACGTCCAGAGGGTTATAAATGTGGGCACCGAATTCGTCTTCCAAATCCATGTAGTACTGGGGATTCATCGCAACTCCTTTCTTCTTATATTCAGCCATAGAGTTCACAGAGGAGATTCTTCTAGTAGGAGGTTCTAGCTGTAGCGGTGCAAAATTGTGAATGCCACTTGGATAGGGCACTAATGATTTCCTCTGTCAATTCATCCCTTCTTTCTCGGTGTTCTCCGTGGGCTCTGTGGCTGGTAATTGGCGGGTTAATAGGCAACCTTCTTAGATAAGATCAACATTTTCCAGTTGCTGCGGAATGGCACCTCGCTGTCCCGGTTATAGGATAGCATTGCCACCCAGGGCGACAACAATGGTCTTTTCTCTCAATTAGTGACCTTCCCCTTCGCCGCCATTCAAACTTCTATCAATTTCGGCGGTTAAATCATAGCCCGGTATTGATTTCCCGCTGGCGTCAACTATTCTTCCTTCCGCTACCTTTACCCGGCCTTCAGCGAATGCCTTGACGGTGCTCACAATCAGCGGGGGCTCTCGCCTGAGCCCGTGCCGGCGGATGAGCTTGAAGAGCTCGAATTCATCGCCCTCTGTGGCCCTTATTTCCTCCAGCGGCTGACCTGCCAGCCTCTCCCAGTACTCGTCGAATGGCTGACCCCTTATGCTAAATGTGCAGTAGCTTACCGGCGGGCCCTCGTCCAGTTCAGGGGTAGCCAGATGCATCATTACCCCCGTCTGCTCAGCCCGGCTTTCAATCAACTGCCATATTACTTCTTTCCAGGTGCCCTTGGGTCCATCGGGGGCAGCGGGGTGGAGGTTGATCATGGCATATCTCCGGCACATCTCCTCTCCGACGATGAGCATGTATCCGGCAAGCACGCAGAGATCGACGTGAAATCCTTCCAGTCGCCGCATTACCTCGCGGTCGTAGTCGATCCGCCAGCTTAACATAACATCAGGGCCTCTTTCTGCCCTGAACTTTCGGGAGGAAAAGTACACCAGGGGCATCCCGTACGACTTTACGAGGTCGTGAAAGAGGTCGGTCTCTTCAGATTGTCCTGGTTCCCGGTTGCAGAAGACAAAGGCAATCTCGGCCGGTATCTCGCCGCGCTCAATACTTTCAGTTATTGCTGTCAGCAGAGCGCGGGAACCCGGGCCCCGCCCGCTGGAGAACCAACCGATCTTATACATGGTACCCCTGGGCCTGCGGCCGGGGGGCAGGCCTGCAACGCTCCCACAAATAATCAACTAAACTATCGAGATTACAGCTCAAAAGGATGATGTACTTGTCGCCTGCTCCGGCATAGAGAATCAGGTTGTTTTTTCTGACAAGAGCACCTACGGGGAAAACGACGGCCGGCACATCCACTGGATACTGATCATTACCACGCAATTCGTAAGGGGCTGAAGGAATGTAGATTGGATTTCTGGTTTGACAGAGCACCTTTCCTGGATCGTCCGGATCTAAAAGGGCGGCGCATATGGAATATCCCCTTTCAATTTTCTCCGCCATCCCGTAGGCTTTACAAATGTTATCCCCTATCTCACCAACAGCATGATAGATGAGCAACCAGCCCCTATCGGTTTTGATCACCTGCGTGCTTGGACCGATTTTCTCCTTTTCGTGTGCGTAGCGCCCGGCCTCCAAAAGCAGATTCCGGCTCCGGCGGTCATAGATTCGCTGCCAGTGTTCTACATGCCTGGAGGGATTCAGCAATTGATCTATGCCGGCTTCAAGTAAATCCAGGTGGATATTAGGATGAAAACGGAGCAGCATGTAGTGCCGGCCATTGGCCGGTTCGGAGAAGGGGATGGCATTGCGCGAGTCGAATGGTTCAACTATCCCGTGATAGGTGATATTCACGAAATCCCCGGTCGAGTAGACAGCGATTCGGTCTGCGCCGGCGCCTTTGAAGGGGGGCTTGAGCTTGCCACACCCAACCAGCAGGTACCTTTGACCATACTTCACGATACGGATGT
>JALPXT010000026.1 GCA_023271485.1 Dehalococcoidia bacterium
CGCCGTTAAGAATCCGAAAAATCTCTTAGTAAGGTTGGGCACACCGTTAAGGAATCTGATAGACTATTGCGGTGGAATAGACGGGAAAGCCGGTGAGGTCATCCTTGGTGGACCTATGATGGGCATCTCCCAGCCCGACCTTGATTTTCCGGTGACTAAGGGAACCGGTTGTGTGTTGGTGAAGGAAAGCAGCCCAATAAGAGAGCGGGATTGCATCAGTTGCGGGAGGTGCCTTAAGGCTTGTCCCATGCATCTTATGCCCACCATGCTGACCAAATATGCCAAGGCCGGCCGATACGACGACTGCAAAAAGTTTTACATTGATAATTGTTTTGAGTGCGGGACCTGCGCCTATGTCTGCCCGGCAAATATACCGATAGTGCAGTACACAAAGGTAGCCAAAAGTGAACTCATCAAGAGGGCGGCAACCAGGTGATGAGGGAGTTTTTGGTCTCACCCGGCCCGCATCTTTGGAGAGGGCAATCCACGAGCAGGATAATGTATATCGTGGTGCTTGCCCTCATGTTTCCCACGATAGCCGGCATCTATTTCTTTGGTTACCGCGCCCTGTTGGTTATGGCAGTGAGCATTGCAGTAGCAGTGCTGACGGAGTATGGGGTCAAGAAATTGAGGAAAAGGCCGTTCGTTATGGACGGGAGCGCGATCCTTACCGGGCTTCTCCTGGCATTGACACTTCCTCCAACGGTACCTCTGTGGATGGTGGCGATTGGTTCGGTGTTTTCTATCGCCATTGTCAAGGAGGCTTTTGGCGGTCTGGGGCATAACATATTTAATCCGGCACTGGGGGGCAGGGCTTTTATGGCGGTCAGCTTCCCAGTGGAGATGACCTCATGGGTGTTGCCGATGGATTTCGTTACCGATGCGGTAACCACAGCCACTCCGCTGGCTGAGGGGTTTGTGTGGCAACTTGATAGGCTCGAATTGTATAAGGCGATGTTATTAGGTAACATTGGTGGTTCCATAGGAGAGACATCAGCCCTGCTTATACTGGTTGGCGGACTTTTGCTAATAGCACTCCGTATCATAGATTGGAGGATCCCTCTAGCCTACATAGCAACTGTGGCTCTCTTTACTTTCGCCCTTGGGCAAGATGCCATATTTCATGTCCTCGCCGGGGGCCTCATGCTGGGGGCCTTCTTTATGGCCACGGACTACGTAACCTCCCCTATCACTCACAAGGGAAGGATAATATTTGGCATTGGTGTGGGCCTATTAACGGTAGTTATTAGGCTTTTCGGAGGCCTGCCGGAGGGGGTTGCTTTCTCGATTCTCATGATGAACGCCGTCACCCCGCTTATTGACCGGCATATCAAGGTGAAGCCATACGGATTGAAGAAGGAGGGTTAAGAAATGAGGATCTTGAAGAAAGTTTATCCAATAATCTCCATTACAATAGTCGTTTTCATAGCGGTCGCTCTGCTTAACTCAACATATATCGTTGCCGCTCCTGCGATTGAACGTCAGAGGGAACTGAGAATGGAGCGTATGCTCAAGGAAATATTCCCGGATATGACCGACCGCACCGACGTCAATGGTATATACCGGATATACGCTAATGGGGATGAGATCGGCACTGCTTTCTTTGCCGTAGGTACCGGGTGGGGAGGGGCTATCAATATCCTGGTCGGGATCGAGAATGAGACGATAAAGGGAATAGCCATACTCTCACACCTTGAGACCCCGGGGTTGGGTGCCAGGATAACTGAGGATGAATTCAGGGATCAATTTGCCGGGTTACATATTGATGATGTTGCGCTCAGGCGGGATAACGGCAAGATAGATGCGATAACTGCGGCAACGATAAGCTCCAGGACGGTTGCCGATGCGGTTAGAGCTGCGGCGATGGACATCATTGAATCCCTGAGGGGGAGGGAATAGGTATGGGTAAATTCCGGAAACAGTTTGTATCGGGAATAATTGCCGCCAATCCGGTATTTATGCTCGGCCTGGGGTTATGCCCGGTGCTTGCGGTGAGCGTCGCCATTGACTACGGGATAGGTATGAGCGGAGCGGTTATGTTTGTTCTTATGGCGTCGAACATGGTAATATCCTTTATCAGGAAGTTTGTCCCGAGCATATCCAGGATTCCCATATTTATCGTTATAATCGCCACTTTTGTCACCATTACGACGCTGGTATTTGAGGCATGGATGCCGGCCCTTCACGAAGCATTGGGGCTATTCCTCCCACTAATTGTGGTGAACTGTATAATACTCGGAAGGGCGGAGGCCTTTGCTTCCAAGAACCCGGTGGCCAGCACTATTGCCGATACACTGGGTGCTACTGTGGGATTTGCCCTGGCGCTCGTCACCATCTGCTTTTTCAGGGAGCTGTTTGGAACAGGTAGCCTGTCACTGTTTGGTGTGCACCTGTTCACACTGCCCGTCCTGGGGGAAGATCCGATACTCCTATTCATACTTCCACCCGGCGCATTCCTGGTTATAGGGCTCTTGCTTGCACTACTCAGATGGAGGGGGGTGGCACAAAGTGAATGAACTCATTGTGATATTCGTCAGCATGGCTTTCGTCAACAACGTTGTTTTCGCTAGATACCTGGGGCTTTGTCCTTACTTCGGTGTTTCCAAGAAAACGGGCCCTGCCTTAGGTATGGGGATGGCAGTCATATTTGTAATGCTCATTGCCGCGGCTGCAACCTGGCTAATTAACCACTATATCCTTATTCCGTTTAATGTTCAATTTATGCAAATCGTCATTTTTATACTGGTGATCTCGTCGCTGGTCCAGATAACAGAGCTGTTCATAAAGAGGACGAGTGCTACGCTTTATAATGCCTTAGGAATATTTCTTGCGCTTATTACCACAAACTGCGCGGTGCTGTTTGTTACCTTGTGGAACGCTCTACACGACTATACCTTCATCGAGAGCATAGTGTCTGCATTAGGCAGCGGCATTGGTTTTGCCTTTGCTTTAATACTCATGTCCGGCATACGAGAAAGGCTGGAGATAGCTGATTGCCCCAGATCAATGCGGGGATTGCCGATAGCCTTCATAGCGGCGATGATGCTGAGCCTTGCGCTGATTGGGTTGGGAGGGATGATATAATATGGATATTACAATTATGCTCACCGGAATAGGGCTTATCTGCGGGGTAATGATATACGTTGTATACGTTGCAGTGCCCCATAAGGTGCAAGGGCTTGAGAAAACAGAGGAGATTGCCGGCATCCTGCCGGGGATAAATTGCGGTGCCTGTGGTCTACCGGGGTGCTTTGGTTATGCCCAGGCGCTGACAAAGGATGCAGATGTAATATTTAAGACCCCGTGCGGCGCTGTGTTGCAGGACGCTGAGGCGCTGGAGCGCCTGGAGAAGGCCCTTGGGATTACCCTGGATGCATCAGCGATGAGCAAAAAGGCTCTCGTCCATTGTAAGGGAAACTCGGAGACGATATACAATTACTCTGGGGTGGAGACGTGTAAGGCAGCAGCCCTGCTTCTCAGGGGGTATAGGAAGTGCCCATACGCCTGTCTGGGCATTGGAGATTGTGTGAGGGCCTGCCCCCAAGATGCAATATCAAAACAAGACGGAGCAATCGTTGTAGATCTGGAGAAGTGTACCGGATGCGGCCTTTGTCAAGCCGAGTGCCCCCAGAGCCTCATCGAGCTGGTCCCAGCGAGGACAAAGATTGCCTTTCTCTGTAATTACGCACTATTGCGGGATATTCCAGGTAGGGAGAAATGCGATGCCGGTTGCATACACTGCCGGAAGTGCTTTAAGAGCTGTGAAGACGAAGCGATAGTGTGGAACAAGGAGAGGGCCATACCTGAATTCGATATTGAGAAATGTACCCTCTGCGGAAAATGTATAGAGGCCTGTGAGCAGAATACACTAGCCGGCTTTCGCCCCCGTTCTCTTGTAAGCCCCGCCATATAGCGCTGTAATTATTAAGTGTGGTTTCGCTTGTCTGCAATGACCAAACTGAAAAATGCGTCCGGATTTTGGCTGACCTTCATCCTCTTATTTGGTTTCTGGATACTGCTATCCGGCCGGATGGACATGATGCACCTTGGTCTCGGACTTGTTTGCTCCCTCCTGGTCGCTCTTTTTTCTCACAATTTGCTTGTAAAGGAGCCTGAAGGCATCCTTCGTCCTCTGGTTATCTTCAGCAAGTTTATACCATTCCTTGGGTGGTTAGTTTTGCAGATCATTATCGCTAACATCGATGTTGCGCGCCGGGTGATCGATCCCAAAATGCCAATATTACCAGGAATCATAAAATTCAAGTCCAATTTGAAAAGCGATGTGGCTCAAACCACGCTGGCAACCTCGATTACCCTGACCCCCGGCACCATGACCGTGGATGTAGTGGGAAGCGACTTCTACATTCATTGCCTGGCAATCGAGGATGAAGAAAAGGTTGTGGATAACGAAAGAGAGTTTGAGAGACAGGTCGAACGCCTGTTTGGAGACCGTGATGCAGACCATAGACGATAGACCATAGACGATAGACGATAGACGATAGACCATAGACGATAGACCATAGACCATAGACATCAGACATTAGACTCAGGAAGAAAAAATGGGCAGAGACTATACAAAAATAAAGGCATGGCAGTTAGCAGATGAATTAGCACTCTTGGTATATAAGGCTACGAAAAAATTCCCAAAGAGTGAAGTTTGGGGATTAACATCTCAGATGAGGAAAGCATCTGTATCAGTACCAGCAAATATAGTAGAAGGTTCAGCCAGGAAAAACAGGAAAGAATATTTGCAGTTCTTATACATAGCTATATCATCATTGGTAGAATTGAGTTACTATATCAGGTTTACAAAGAAATTGGGATATTTAGACACCAATGGATATGAAGAATTATGGGTAAAGAGCGAGAAAAGTTTGAGGACACTCCAAGGACTAATTACCTACATAGAAAAGTCTGAAGTCTAGTGGCTGAAGTCTAGTGTCTGATGTCTAAAGTCTGAAGTCCAGTGTCTGAATCTCAGTGTTTGGAGATAAGGAATGAGCGTTTTCCTGCTGATCGTGCTGGCGTTGTGTTTTACCGCTCTGCTGTGTACTTATAGACTGATATCCGGGCCTACTCTGCCTGACCGGATAGTAGCGGCACAGGCAATCACCACCAAGACCCTGGCGATCCTGACGCTGCTTGCCTTTATGTATGAGCAGATGATATTCCTTGATATCTCCCTAACCTATGCTGCGCTGGCATTCCTGTCGGTGCTCGCTGTGGCAAGATACTTAGGGCGAGGGAAGGTTGGATGATAGTCGAGATATTGATGGCTCTCTTTCTCTCTGTGGGGGCATTGTTCTTTCTCATAGGAACTATCGCTCTCCTTAGATTTCCTGATGTCTATACCAGGCTTCACGCTGCAACCAAATGCGATACCTTGGGGCTGGGTCTGATACTGGCGGGGCTAATGCTGCATGAGGGGGCAACTCTTTCCACTGCCAAAATGGCTTTCATTATAATCTTTGTCTTTCTAACCGGTCCCACTGCCGCCCATGCCCTGGCCCGGGCAAGCTATAAACACGGTGTGAAACTATGGGGCAAAAGCGTGGTGGACAGGTATAAGGACCTGAGCGATGGGGATATTTGAGTTCATACTGATGTCTTTTCTGATATTGCTGGCCATCGCAGTGGTCTTTGTGCGGGATTTGCTGGCCGCAACCGTTGTTTTCCTGGTCTACAGTCTCATCATGGCCATAGTGTTCACTCAGTTAAAAGCCCCCGATGTGGCCCTAACCGAGGCAGCAGTGGGTGCAGGAATTACCACCCTGCTCTTCATTGTCACCATAGCCAAGACAACCCGGAGGGAAGAAGATGATTAGAGCAAAGCATGTGGTGCCAGTTCTTGTGCTTTTAGGGATCGGGATAATACTCACCATGGCGGTGATTGATATGCCGGCATTTGGCGATCCTGAGGCACCCGCTCATCGCCATGTCGCCCCCCGGTATATCGCCAGGGCCTATGAGGAAACCGGGGTGCCCAATATGGTTACCGCAGTTCTCGCCGACTATCGCGGATATGACACCCTGGGAGAACTCACCGTGATATTTGCCGCCGGGGCAGCGGTGTTATCGCTTCTGGTGGGGAGAAAGCTAAAAGAGGAGAGCTAATCGCTAATCGCTTCAGAGGTTCACGGTTCAAGGTTAAAAAACGGTTTACAGTTCACGGTTTACAGTTAACGGTTAGAAACAGTAAACTGGGTAACCGTAAACTGGTGACTGGTGTTCTGGTGCACTGAGAAGGCCAAAACGCTTATGATGACAACCGTAGTTATTCAGACGATTGCTCGGGTAGTGGTGCCATTCCTGCAACTGTTCGGGCTCTATATCATAGTGCATGGACCGGTTAGCCCTGGCGGCGGCTTCCAGGGTGGGGTAATTGTAGGTGCGAGCATGATACTGCTGGCGCTCTCTTATGATTTATCCAGCGCCGAAACCAAGGTAAGCCACAAGGTGAGAATCGCTATGGATAGCACCGGTGCTCTGCTCTTTGCCGGAATCGGACTCTTGTGTTTGCTGGCCGGGGGAGTTTTCTTGGAATATGGTATAATTCCACTCCCTATGGTTCCGGCCGAAGTCAGGGGGCTCATGATTCTACTCGTTGGGGTGGCCATCGGGATTCACATCATGGCACTGGCAGCCTCATTATTTTTGCACCTGGCGGAAGAACATGATACTTGAGTTCATTGCGGTCAATTTTCCTTATCTTGTTTCTGTGTCCCTGCTCCTCGTGGGGCTCTATGCCATGATAGTGCGGAGAAACCTCATCAAGAAGATTATGGGACTGAATATCCTCTCTACCTCAGTGTTCCTATATCTCATATCAGTGGCTTATAAAGAGGGCGGGGCCCCTCCCATCAGAGTTTCTGAGGTAGAAGTATATGTGAATCCACTGCCCCATGCCCTGGTGCTCACCGGAATTGTGGTCGCCCTGGCACTGACCAGTTTTGCCCTTGTTCTAACGATTAAGATATATAAAGAATATGGGACTTTAGATTCAGATAAACTGATGGACCTGTGATTGTAATGGACCATTCCCCTATATTGGTGGTGATAACGCCATTTGTCGGTGCGTACCTGAGCCCATTACTGGGGCTATGGAGAGAAAGGCTTTGCCATCTGGTAGCTGTGGCAGCGGCACTGCTCTCATTATTCTTCTCATTCAGACTGGCTGGCTCCGTACTCACATCGGGTACCATTCGATACTGGGTGGGGGGCTGGGAACCCCCCTGGGGGATTGAGTTAGTGGTGGACCCCCTCAGCGCTTTTATGTGCCTCACCATATCCCTGGTCAGCCTCCTTGCGGTGATATATTCTAAGAACTTCATAGAGAAAGAGCTACCCGGGGGAAAGATAACTTCCTATTATACCCTGATATTGCTCTTAATCGGTGGCATGCTTGGGGTGGTGGTTACCGGTGACCTTTTTAACTTATTTGTAATGACGGAGATATTTTCCATAGCCGCATACGCACTGGTAGCTATATCCGGGAAAAGAGGCTCGTTCATAGGCAGCTACCGCTATCTGATACTGGCCTCAATCGGCACCAGTCTCATACTGCTGGGAACCGGCTACCTCTATATAATCACCGGTACACTTAATATGGCGGATCTCTCCGTCAGACTCCCCGCTTTTTACGACTCCTGGGTGGTCTTCGGGGCTCTTGCCTTTCTCCTGATCGGCTTCGGCATCAAGACCGCCCTTTTCCCCCTGCACACCTGGCTGCCGGGCGCATATTCCATCGCCCCGGCGCCGGTAACCGTCATTTTCTCCGCCGTGGTCTCAAAAGTGGGCGGCTATTCCCTCATCAGGGTGCTTTTTACCATCTTCGGGCTCGAATTCATCACCGACCTGGTACCTGTTGCACCGGCACTGACGTGGGTGGCGGCAGCGACCATACTCGTGGCTTCTATGTTTGCTATATCGCAGAGGAGTCTCATGAGGATGCTAGCCTATTCCAGCGTGGCTCACATTGGCTATGTGGTGCTCGGCGTGGCACTGGCTGTGGAGATGGGGATGACGGGAGGCATACTTCACATCTTTAACCATGCCCTGGCAACAGGATGTCTTTTCTTCTGCGCCGGGGCGGTGATCTATAAGACCGGGATTCGTCATATAGATGATCTCCGTGGTTTGGGCGGTAAGATACCTCTCACTATGGCAGCATTTACTCTGGCGGCGGCCTCGAAGGTGGGTATCCCGCCGACCGCCGGATTCGTGAGCAAGTTTTATCTCTCCCTGGGGGCTCTGGAGGCAGGAGAGTGGATATTTGTCATCGTAATACTCCTGGCCAGCCTTATGACCGCGGTATTCTATCTCCGAGTTATTAACCTGATATTTTTTGGCGGAGATAAGCATGAGGGGAAAGTTCAGAGGGATGAGCTTCCTCTTAGCATGCTCGTTCCTATAATTATACTGGCCCTGGGGTGTGCGGTCTTCGGTATATTTGTGGGAATACCCTTACGATTGGTGGAGCCGGCAGTAATGGTGTTGTCGGGAATGTGAGAGAGATATGAGATATTTGAATAATTCAGAGAAAAAGAGAATCGTGAGATACCGAAAACACCTATTTTACCTCGGACTTTTATTGCTCGCCCTGCTGGAAATCTTCATCCCTCGCGATCCTTATTTCTGGTTTGATGGACTACCAGTATTTTATTCGGTGTTTGGATTGCTCGGGTGCATTCTTACTATCATTATATGCAAGACGCTGGGGCGTTATTGGCTCATGAAGAGTGAGGATTACTATGAAGAGTGAGGATTACTATGATATGAACAACAAAAAAGGGGGGCATCTTGATTGAGCATATATTCCCCGTGCATCCTGCTGCTATATTTATTCTGGGCGCCCTTGTGATCCCCCTTCTTAAAGGGCGACTCAAACAAATATATCTCGTTACACTCCCTGTAGTAGCCTTTGTAAACCTTCTGTATCTGCCCCACGGTGTCTTTTGGGTCCATCACATAGGAGGATTTGAGCTTATCTTTGGCAGGGTTGACTCAATGAGCCTTCCTTTTGGATATATATTCATCATTATGGCATTCCTGGGGGCACTCTATGCCATCCATTTAAAAGGGAGCGGCGAACATGTGGCTGCCTTCATCCTTGTCGGCGCATCTCTTGGCGCGGTCTTCGCTGGCGATTATATTTCCCTCTATCTTTTTTTGGCAATGATGACTTTTTCCTCTGCCCCCCTTATTTTCTACCGACGGAGGAAATCTGCCACAGGTGCGGGATTCAGGTACATTATGTTTCACCTTTTTGGTGGAAGTCTTTTGTTGGCAGGAATAGTACTCCATTACACATTCACAGGACATACGCACTTTGGACCCCTGGAAAGTGGCGGACTGTATTTCTACCTCATAATGATTGGTTTTCTGGTGAAAGCTGCTGTTCCTCCGTTCCATGCCTGGTTATCTGATGCCTATCCTGAAGGGACTGCTACCGGAAGTGTATTCTTATCTGCGTTTACTACCAAGGTCGGTGTATATGTGCTGATCAGGGCATTCGCCGGAGCTGACATCCTGATATGGCTGGGAGCCATAATGGCGGTATATGGGGTCGTTTATGCTGTAATTGAAAATGATGGCAGGAGACTCCTGGCTTACCATATTATCAGTCAGGTAGGATACATGGTGGCGGGTGTGGGAATGGGGACTCAGATGGCGATAAACGGTGCAATTGCTCATGCCTTCTGTCATATCCTGTATAAGGCGTTGCTTTTCATGGGTCCGGGTGCAGTGCTCTATGTAACAGGGAAAGAAAAACTCACTGAATTAGGGGGGCTGTATAAGACTATGCCTATAACCCTTATTCTTTTCATGGTCGGCGGACTCTCTATCTCGGCGGTGCCGTTATTTAACGGATTTGTTAGCAAGTCAATGATTGTTGCGGCCGCAGGCTTGCAAGGCGAAGCCGCCGTATATATCCTGCTGGTCTTAGCCTCGGTGGGAACATTCCTTCACACGTGTCTAAAACTCCCATACTATACCTTTTTCGCCAGGGATGCTGGTATAGAAGCCCAAGAGCCTCCCCGCAATATGCTGATGAGCATGGGCATTACCGCCTTTTTGTGCCTTTTCATCGGCATATATCCAGCAATTCTCTATAATATCCTTCCCTATCCCGTTGACTTCGTTCCCTACACGATTGAAAAGGTGGTGGAGAAAATCGCCCTTCTTTCATTTACTTTCCTGGGGTTTTGGCTCTTGAAAGACAAAATTGCAGGGCAACCAACGATTAGTCTTGACACAGACTGGTTCTATAGGAAAGCGGGAACAGCCTTCATGTGGTTCTGCCGGAATCCCGCTTTAGCCTTTGCCGGTTGGGTAGACATGACTTTCGCCAGACTGGCCGGCGGTTTTCTCTGGTTCTGCAGGAATCCCGCTTCAGCCCTGGCGACCGGTGTGGATTCAATGTTTGCTTTTGTTGTCCGAATATTTGTTGGGAGGCAGAGGCATTCACCGCTAAGGGCTCTCAAAAGCGTGGTAGGATGGATGGATAGATTATCCCTGGCGGCGGAAGAGGCCGCCAAGCGTAGAGCGCAAAGGGAGAAGATGGCAGCGCTGGCGCAAGGAGAGGTAGACGTCAGAGGTATAGATTCAGCCTTGTTCCTGGTCGCCCTGATGCTGGCCCTTTTCCTCCTGTATCTGGCAGTGAAGTATCTGTGGTAATTGCTCAGGGTTCAAGGTTCAAGGTTCAAGGTTCTGTGAACCTGACAACCGGAATTTTTATGGTAAATGAATCATTAGAAATTAAGAGAGATATATGAATGAAGTGGTAATTTCATATTTGCCTGTCATAGCAGTGTTGTCGCCGATACTGCTTGGCATTCTGGTCTACTATGTCGGAGGGAAATCCGAAAAGGCCAGAGACATCCTCTCCATCGCAATCTGTGTGGCGTCTTTCCTGGCCGTAGCGGCAATGGCTCCTGCTGTCCTTGGCGGCAAGGTTATCGAATTCGTACTTGTCCCCGGCGAGATTGCCCCCATCGAAATCGCCTTCAGAGTGGATAACCTCAGCGTGAGCATAGCCATGATATGTTCCTTGGACTGGGTCCTGGCTACGGTTTATTCGATAAAATACATGGGTCGTGAGCACGCCAGGAACCGGTTCTACACGTTCATGTCCTTAACACTGGGCATGGTACTGGGCGTCTTGTTCAGTAAGAACCTGTTTAGCCTCTTCATATTCTTCGAGTTAATGCTGCTCACGTCGTACGTGCTGGTCATTCACGAGGAGACGCCACAGGCGATGAGGGCGGGGAGGCTGTATCTGTTCCTCGGCCTTGGTGCCGGCCTCATCCTGTTCCTGGCCATAGTCATGACTTATATGACTGCCGGAACGCTGAACTTTAGCCAGGGGGGAATCCTCGAATATCAGGGGCCGATAACGTATCTCATCTTTATCGCTTTTCTGATCGGCGCCGCGACCAAGGCAGGCATCTTCCCGGTCCACGTCTGGTTGCCGGTGGCACATCCTATAGCGCCGTCTCCGGCGAGCGCCATACTCTCCGGAGTGCTGGTCAAAGAGGGTTGCTATCTCATGATACGGGTGATCTACGATGTGTTTGGAGCAGATCTGGTGGCCACGATGGGCCTCCACGTCGCCCTGGCGGTCCTTGCCGGATTTACCATGATCTTCGGCTCGGCACTGGCCATAAAACAGACTGATCTGAAGGTTATGCTGGGTTATTCGACTGTCGCACAGATGGGGTATATCTTTTTGGGCATGTCATTCCTCACCTCGGGGGGATTGCAGGGAGCGATAGTGCATATTGCCCACCACTCGATGATGAAAACCGCCTTGTTCCTCGCTGCGGGGGCGATCATCTATAAGACCGGAATCAGGGAGATAGACAAGTTGGCCGGCATGGCAAAGAGGATGCCAATCACCATGCGTACCTTCAGCATAGCGGCGGCCTCGATGATCGGAATTCCGCTCCTCTGCGGCTTTATCAGCAAATGGACACTTGCTATAGGCGCCCTGGAGACGGGTGAACCGGTATTCATGGCATCTATATTGTTGCTCGTCGTGAGCGGAATTATGAACGCCATCTATTTCGTGCCCATCATAGTCAGAGCATACTTTGGCGGCGGTAAATATGAAGGAGGATATGATGATGCGCCTCCATCGATGCTGGTACCACTGGTGATACTGGCGGTGGGGTGCATAGTGTTCGGCATATTCACCAACCTGAGCTTCTCCGCCATAATTCCTGCAGCCAGGGCATTATTGGGGCCATAATGGGAGCGATTCATCCAGCAGCCATATTCTTTGTCGGGGCGGCCGTGATACCCCTCTTCAAGGGGAAGGCCCAGAGGATATTCATAGTGGGTGTGGCTCTAGCCTCCTTTATCTATATGCTGTTTCTCGAGCCTCAAAAAGGATGGGGGTTTTCCTTCTTAGGGTTCAATGTCGTTCTCCTCAACGCCGATAGATTAAGCCTCTTTGTGGGATGTATCTTCGTCCTCATCGGGCTGCTGATTATTCTCTACTCTATTCACGTCAAAGAAAATGAACATCACATTCTCTCTTTCCTCTACATAGGCAGTGCGCTGGGGGTGGTGTTTGCCGGCGACTTCTTCACCTTCTTCATTCTCTGGGAGATGATGGCGGTCACCGCTGCGGTTCTCATATGGCTTAAGAGGGACGTAAGATCGATGGGGGCGGGATTCAGGTACCTCATAATGCATCTTATCGGCGGGGGCATTTTGCTCATAGGGATATTGCTGCATTTTGGGGCCACCGGCTCAATGGAGATCGGTGGGTTAACCGGAGTGCCGTTTGCCCTTATCCTGACAGGCATCGGATTCAAGGCCGCCTTTATCCCTCTTCATACCTGGCTGCCGGATGCCTATCCCAAAGCCTCCCTTACCGTCAGCGTCTTTCTGTCTGTTTTTACCACCAAAGCGGCGGTGTATGCTCTGGCAAGGTCATTCACGGGAGTGGATGTGGTGGCCTATATGGGGGGAGTCATGGCTCTCTACGGAGTTACCCTCGCCTTACTCCAGAGTAATGCCCGGAAACTGTTATCGTACATGATAATCAGCTCGGTTGGTTTCATGGTGGCCGGTGTAGGAATCGGGACTCAACTGGGCATAGATGGGGGACTGTCCCATGTCTGGAACGGTGTAATGTACAAATCCTTACTCTTCATGTGCATCGGTGCGGTGATCTATCGAACAGGAAGGCATGATCTCACCGAACTGGGAGGACTGTCCAGGAAGATGCCCATAACCACGATCGCCTGCATCATCGCCGCCCTCTCTTTCTCTGGTGTGCCTCTATTCAATGGGTTTGTAAGCAAAGCGATGGTATACGAAGCGGCCTATTACCATGACGTCTTATATTGGATGCTGAAACTGGCATCGGTGGGGACCTTTCTAGTCTTTTGTAAGTTCATCTATTTTGGATTTCTGAAAAAGAAGGAGATCGAGGCCAGTGAAGCTCCCCTCACGATGACCATCCCCATGATCATCGTCGCTTCCTTATGCATTCTGGGAGGTCTTTACCCCAATTTGATTGCCGATATTCTCCCATATCAGAGCGAGTTGCCTGCCTATACGTGGGGAAAAGTCATGTCAATCATGCCGCTCTTATTAGGCTCAGGTGCAATATTTCTGCTCGGGGGAAAACTCCTTGCGCCTCGCAAGAGAGAGGTTCCCGAGTTCGATTACGTCTATAGCAGCCTGGCAAGGGACTTCATATGGTTCTGCCGGAGCCCTTCCTCAGCCTTTGCCGCTTGGATAGATCTGGCTTTCGCCAGACTGGCCGGCGGTTTCTTGTGGTTTTGCAGGAATCCTGTCTCATCCCTGGCGGCTGGTGTGGATTCAATGTTTGCTCTGGTTGCCCGAATATTCGTGGGGACGTCCAGATATTCACCACTGAGGGCCCTCGAAAGTGTGGCCGGGTGGATAGATCGGCTGTCCCTGGCGGCGGAAGAGGCCGCCAAGCGCAGGGCGCAAAGGGAGAAGATGGCAGCGCTGGCGCAAGGAGAGGTAGACGTCAGAGGTATAGATTCAGCCTTGTTCCTGGTTGCCCTGATGCTGGCCTTTTTCCTCCTGTATCTGGCGGCGAAGCATCTCTTGTAAACTTACCATCAATGAAGTAAGATAGAGGTTAGCCCTTCAGGGTTTCACAGGACTTATGAAGGGCTGAAGCCTTAATTTCGCATAGCCGGAAGAGGAGCCAGGGCGTGTCTATCAAAGTAAAGTTCATGTCGGCGCTGCGAAGCGTCACCGGCACCCCGTCGGTGGAGCTGGATCCTTCCTTTAGCACACTAGAGGGAGTAATGGAGGAATTGCTTCGATTGTATCCGCCACTGAAAGATGAAATGTTTTATCCTGACGGAACAATTGACTTCGTTTACCACCTGATACTCAACGGGGAGCGCCTATCCTGGCCGGATGACAAGGATGTCAAGGTGTGCAACGGCGATCAACTGGTATTTATGGTCTTCATGGCCGGCGGGTAAATCGGCGGTATGCGGCGAGAGGTGTTGTTT
>JALPXT010000027.1 GCA_023271485.1 Dehalococcoidia bacterium
CGACTCAAAAAGAGGATATTAGAGGTGTCAAAAGACAATGAATTGCTTGCCATCATCGAACTACAGACAGAGGAGATCAAAACGGCATTGACAGGATTGAAAAACAAAGGTGTCTGGTCTGGACAGGGGAGACAGCGGTAAGGTATAATAGATGCTCGGGCCAGGGGGCAATGCGGGTTGCAGGAAGCGGAAAAAATTTCGACCACGAGGAGGTAACGAATGCCTGTCTATGTTATGTTCACCACCCTCACCGATGAGGGGCGGAAAACCATCAAAGATAAGCCAGAGAGGGTCAAGGAGGTCAACAAGGAAGTAGAGGATATGGGAGTCAAAATACTGTGTCAGTATGCCCTGCTGGGGCAGTATGACTTCATCAATATCCTGGAGGCTCCCAGTAATGAAGCTGTTGCCAAGGTCGCAATGGAACTGGGTGCCAGAGGAACGCTTCAAACCATGACGCTGTCAGCGATGTCTCTGGACGATTTTATCGGTAGCCTGAAAAAGTAGCTGTGTTATTCCTAGTCCTCTTGTCTCCCGTGCCCCCTGCCCCAGACGAGGTGGAACCCAGAAATACTCCCGGAAGTCTTGGTGGGAATCCGTCTGTCGGTTGTCAGCTTTCAGGTAAACAACACACCAGGTCTTCACTCCATTCCCCCTACACACTTCGTTTGACATAGGCTTTGATTCGGCCTAAAATCAATGTAGGGCCTGTCCCTGCGAACTTGTCCCTGCGAAGGTGGGGAAGCAGGGAAGACTTATGAACAGCAACGAGATCCGAGACGCTTTCTTAAGATTCTTTGCGGAAAAGGGGCATACGGTGTCGCCGAGTTCCTCGCTGGTGCCACACGGCGACCCGACACTGCTGCTGACCAGCGCGGGCGTGGTGCAATTCATGCCCTATTTTATGGGGGAGGCCACCCCACCCAGTCCCCGCCTGGTATCCTGCCAGAAGTGCTTCCGTGCCACGGACGTTGATTCCGTCGGAGACGCCGGGCACCTCACTTTCTTCGAGATGCTGGGCAACTTCAGCGTGGGCGACTACTTCAAGAAAGAGGCCATCGCCTGGGCATGGGAATTTGTCACCGAACGCTTGCACCTGCCAGAGGAGCGTCTGTGGATAACCATCTTCCTTGACGATGATGAGGCTTTCGACCACTGGCTCGATATTGGTGTGCCAAGAGAGCGGATTGTTCGCTGCGGCGAGGAGGATAATTTCTGGGGACCCCCTGGAGACAGCGGCCCCTGCGGGCCGTGCAGTGAAATCCTCTATGACTTCGGTGAAGAGTCAGACTGTGGCAAACCGGAATGCGGTCCTGCCTGCAACTGCGGTCGCTTCTCCGAGATCTGGAATCTGGTCTTCACCCAGTACTATCAGGATGAACGGGGGAATCGCACTCCGCTGCCACGGACAAACATCGATACCGGCATGGGGCTGGAGCGCACCGCAGCCATAATGCAGGGCAAGAGCTCCGTTTACGAGACCGATCTGTTTATGCCCCTTATAGAACGCATCTCCGTGATGACCGGGTACAGATACGACGAAAGTGAGACCATCAAGAGGGCGATGAGGGTCGTTGCCGAGCACGGGCGGGCGGTTGCCTTTCTGATCGCCGATGGGGTGATCCCATCTAATGACGGCCGGGGGTATGTGCTGCGGCGGGTACTGCGGCGAGCTGCCCTTTTTGGCAAGAAGCTGGGGCTCGATGAGCCTTTCCTTAGCGAGATAGCAAAAGTAGCCATCGAACAGATGCGAGGCATCTATCCCGAACTTGCCACCAGCAGGGACTACATTATCAGTATGATTGACCTGGAGGAAAGCAAGTTCGATCAAACCTTGAATACCGGGATGGGATTGCTGGACGAAATCATGGCGCGGGCCAGAGAAAACGGCCTGTCAATGGTTCCCGGCGAGCAGGTCTTCAGGTTGTACGATACTTACGGCTTTCCCAAGGAGATCACCGCCGAAATCGCTGCCGAGAATGGCCTGTCGATAGACCTGGAAGGGTTTGAGAAAGAGATGGAGCGCCAGCGAGAGAGGGCGCGGGCGGCACACAGATTCGGAGGGGATACGGGCCAAAGTGAAGAATCAGCAGTCGTCGTGCGCTATCCACCGGTTCACTTTGTGGGTTACGATAAACTCAGTCATGAGGCGAGAATAGCAGTGCTCCTGGCAGGTGGGAAGCAAGTGAACACTGCCTCTCGGGGGCAAGAGGTCGAGGTAACTCTGTACGAAACCCCCTTCTATGGTGAGATGGGGGGGCAGGTAGGCGACACTGGCGAGGTCAAAGGGCCACAGGGCAAGGTTGTGATTACCAGCGCTATAAGGCAAGCCGACGATCTGGTGGTGCATCTGGGCAGGGTAGAAGAAGGAACAGTCAGCGTTGGTGATTCGGTAGAGGCGAAGGTCGATTTTGAGCGTCGCCTCGACATCGCTCGCAACCACACCGCCACCCACCTCCTCCAGGCGGCGCTGCGCCAGGTGCTGGGGGATCAGGTTCGCCAGGCGGGCTCGCTGGTTGCCCCGAATTACTTCAGGTTCGATTTCACGCATCTAATCGCCCTGAGTAAAGGGGAGTTGACCGAGATCCAGCACATCGTGAATGAGAACATCCGCCGGAATCTCCCGGTCTTCAGCCGGGTCGCACCTTACAGTCAGGCGATGGCAGAGGGTGCATTGGCCTTCTTTGGGGAAAAATACGGGGACAAGGTTCGGATGGTGGAGATCAAAAACCCCGATTCTTCGGCAACGGTGAGTGCTGAGCTCTGCGGCGGCACCCACGTGCGAAGCACCGGAGAGATTGGATTCTTCAATATCACCAGTGAGAGGAGCATTGGCTCGGGAATGCGGCGGATTGAGGCAGTCACCGGGAGGGCCGCGGAAGCCCTCATCGCCGAGCGCCTGGCTGCGCTGGAGGCGGTCGCAGGCCAGCTCGAAACGAGTCCCTCAGAGGTTGGGGGGAAGCTGGCGGCGCTTATCGCCGAGTTCAACGCCGAGCGCAAGCGAGCCAGAGGGTTGGAGAGCCGTCTTCTGCGTGAGACGGCCGAATCCCTTCTTCGTGAGGTGAAGCAGATAGACGGCGTCAACGTTCTGGCAGCCAGGGTCTCGGCCTCAAACATGGAGCTGCTGCGCCAGATGGGGGATTGGCTCAAGGATAAGCTCGGCAGCGCCGTGATTGTGTTGGGGATTGTTCAGGACGGCAATCCCAGATTCTTAGCTATGGTTACCCCCGACCTGGTAGCCAGGGGAATCCATGCCGGAGATATCGTGAAACAAGTGGCCCAGGTGACCGGGGGAGGTGGTGGGGGCAAGGCTGACATCGGTCAGGCCGGCGGCAAGGACAAGAGCAAGATAGATGAGGCTCTGAGATTGGTTCCTGAGTTGGTGAGAAAGGGATAGTGTAATAAGCATTTACTCGGTCAATGAAGTCCAAGGGGGCATACGATGAATTTAAGGATTACCTCAGATCCCAATGTTTGTGGTGGGGAACCATGCATCAAGGGTACCCGTATCCCCGTGCGTGTAATCCTCAGCCACCTGGCGGCTGGCGAAGATTATGACACGGTATTGAAGAACTTCCCCCGACTTGAGCATGAGGATATCTTGGCATGTATCGAATATGCAGCGTATCTATCTACTGAGAAGGTAGCCTCGTAAATGAAAATCGTGGTAGATGAGAATGTCAGCTATGGGCTTGCGGAAAGATTGCGAAAAGAAGGGCATGAAGTTATCTCCATCTCTGAACTACCCGATAGGGGAGTGCTAGATGAGGATATTTATGCCTTCATATTGCGGGAGCAGTCAGTTCTTATCACCAGAGATTACCATTTCACTAATCCCGTTCGCTTCCCAGCGGAGAAAACGAAGGGAATCATCTATATCCGCCATGGCAATCTGAAATCTGAAGAGGAAATCGCCATGGTGGAAAACTTCCTTCATGACCACGATTTGGAGGTATTCCAGCAGAAATTGGTTACTCTCTATAGAGATAGCATAAGGATTCGCTAAAGGTGAGGCATGCGTATTCTTAGCCTTGATGTTGGTGATAAGCGAATCGGCGTGGCCATGAGCGACCCGATGGAGATTCTGGCAAGTGCCTTAACGGTTGTCGAAAGAAAAGGCGACGGCACTGATCTTGAGTCCATACTCGATATGGTAAAGGAGAACGAGGTGGGCTGCATCGTCGTTGGACTGCCTCGCTCGATGGACGGCAGCATCGGGAAACAGGCAGCGAAGACGAACGCCTTCGTGGAGGAACTCTCTGAGTTGACTGATGTACCGATAAAGATGTGGGACGAGAGACTCTCCACAGTAATCGCTGAAAGACTGCTAAAAGATGCCGGGAGAGATCGCCGCCAGATGAAAAAGAGAAGGGATGCCGCCGCTGCCGCTGTCATATTGCAATGGTATCTCGATAGCATTCGCACCGAAATTGCCTGGACGACCGACGAAAGTCTCCCATCATGAAACAGACGGTTGGGCTAATAGGTTACCCTGTGGGACATTCGATCTCGCCGGCATTTCAACAAGCGGCTTTCGACCATCTGGGACTCGATATTCGCTACGAACTCTGGGAGACTGGGCCTGATAATCTTGGCGAGGTGGTGCAGAATATCCGCTCTCCCCAAAACCTGGGCGCGAATGTCACCGTACCCTACAAGGAGCAGGTGCTCTCTCTCCTGGACGGGATCGATGAGATCGCCTCAGACATCGGAGCGGTGAACACTATCGCCAAGCGAGATATCGGCCTGATGGGATATAATACCGATGCCGGTGGTTTCTTGAGAGCACTGGAGGAGCAAGGCAGGTTCGACCCCAAAGGTAGGAGGGTGACCATGCTCGGCGCCGGTGGTGTGGCAAGGGCGATTGGCTTTGTTCTGGTGAGAGCCGGCGTTGAATCACTGACTCTCTTTGACATTGACATCGAACGAGCGGAGAGACTGGCCGCAGACCTTGTAGGGGCTGACCTCTGTGCCAGCCCTATCACGGTTCTAAGCTCCAATAAAGGCGACTTCGAAGAGGCGGTCTTCTCCGCCGATCTGCTCGTGAACTGCACTCCTGTAGGAATGAAGCACAGCGCTGCTGAAGGGCAATCGCCCCTGGCCAAAGAGCTTATATCGCCCAGGTCTGTGGTCTACGATGTGGTGTATAATCCGATCAGGACTCCTTTGCTTGAAATCGCGGAGGAGGTGGGGGCGCGTACCCTTGGCGGGCTTTCGATGCTGGTCTATCAGGGGGCGGCGGCTTTTGAACTCTGGACTGGACGGAGGGCGCCGGTGGATATAATGTTGGAGCGGGCAAGGGGCGCCCTGTAGAGATGCCTCTCCATGACTGAGATAATCATGAATCTGGACTGGGATTGGTTTCTGGCACAGGGCATCTGGATCGTGGCAACCATTGCCGTAGCGGCTCTGGTCTACGGGGCATTGCGGCGATGGGCCCCGAGATGGATCACCGCGCTGATCACCAGGATCACGCCGGCGGAAGAGAATTGGACCAGGGCGTCCCGCATCCTGAACCAGGTTGTCCTGTGGGCCGGGACCGTGGTGATTGTTGGCGCTATGGTGCTGGTGATCTTGCCGCGCCTTGGAGTGGATATCGCCTGGGCCACCGATGCTCTCAAGGATGCCGGCGTTGCCGTCTTACTTTGGTTGCGTGGCCGCGGGGTTCGGGTTGCAGTTATCCTGGCGTTGGCATTCGCCGTTCAGCAGATCGTGAGGGGGATGATCCCAAAGATCGTCCATCGAAGCGTCTTCAGAAAGGGGAAGGAGCGATTTGCCGAGGAGGTAGAGCAAAGGGCAGAGACACTGAGCAATTTCCTGGTGGGCGCGGCGGTGGTAGCCATCTGGTCCGTAACGGTCTTCATGATCCTGCCCGAATTTGGCATACAGATTGGCCCGCTTCTTGCCGGCGCGGGCATCATTGGTATCGCCATCGGCTTTGGCGCTCAGGGACTGATCCGGGACATCTTAAGTGGCCTTTTCATCATCATTGAGGATCAATATTCCAAAGGAGACTGGGTGCAGATCGCCGGCATAGTCGGTGAGGTAGAGTATCTGGGTTTGAGAATAACGAGACTGAGGGACCTTGACGGCACCTCCCACGTCATCCCCAACGGTGAAGTTAAGATCGCCAGTAACCTCACCAAGGATTGGGCCCGGGTGAATATGATTATCTCAGTAGGCTACGGTGAGGATCTGGACCGTGTCAGCGAGGTCATAAACAGGGTTAGCCGGGAGATGACAGCGGAAACGTACTGGAAAGGGCTTATCATGGAAACCCCCGAGGTTCTCCGGGTGGACAATCTTGGAGATTCCGGGATCGATATTAAGATACTGGGCAAAACCAGGGCATTGAGGCAGTGGGAGGTGATGGGGGAGCTGCGAAAGAGGATCAAGAAGACCTTTGATGAGGAGGGAATCGAGATTCCCTGGCCGCACATCAAGCTGTATTTCGGGGAGAGTCCGGCGACTGATGTGCTCTCCAAGCTGGAGGCTCAACTATCCTCCGGGTCAAAGAGAAAGAGAACAGGGGGGTCGAACCCCAAGCGGGGTTGAAAGATGTTTCGTTTCTTGACCGCTGGAGAATCCCACGGGAAAGGACTCGTGGTAGTCGTGGAGGGACTTCCGGCGGGAATGTCCCTGAGTGAGGCTGATATTGCGCTTCACCTGAAGAGACGTCAGGGAGGCTATGGGCGCGGCGCCCGGATGCAGATCGAGCAGGATCATGCGGAGATTCTCTCCGGAGTCAGACATGGACTGACCATCGGCAGCCCCATTTCGCTGCTTATTCAGAATCGAGACTGGCAGAACTGGCAGGAGGTCATGAGTGTCGTCCCGGTCGAAGAGCCTGTCCTGAGCGGAGTCGAAGGAACGATTGATCCGGTTACACGGCTCCGCCCCGGCCACGCTGATCTCGCCGGAATTGCTAAATACAACCTCGATGACATACGCCCCATCCTCGAACGAGCCAGCGCACGGGAGACCGCAGCCAGGGTAGCTGCGGGCGCGGTGGCGAGGAAGTTTCTTCAGGAATTCGATATCGAGATTCACAGTCATGTTATCGCCATCGGCGGGTGCCGGGGTCAGGCCCAGGGGCCCAGCGGCTCAATCGATTGGGAGAAAGTCGAAGCCTCTCCCGTGCGTTGCGCCGACGCTGTGGCCGAGAGGCGGATGATCGCCGCCATCGGTGCGGCCCGGGAAGCTGGTGACAGTGTTGGGGGACTGTTTGAGGTGATCGCGATTGGCGTGCCTATTGGCCTGGGTTCTCATATCCAGTGGGATCGCCGGCTCGATGGCCGGATCGCTCAGGCGATTATGAGCATTCACGCAGTAAAGGGAGTCGAGATCGGAGCCGGATTTGTCCTCGCCGATGTGAGAGGTTCGGATGCTCAGGATGTGATTGAGCCAGGACTGAGTCGCCCCACCAATCGGGCGGGGGGGATCGAGGGGGGGATGACCAACGGCGAGGCCCTGGTAGTTCGAGCGGCGGTCAAGCCGATCGCCACCATCGCAAAGCCTCTGGCTTCAGTAGACCTGCGAACCGGAGAGAAAGTTTCAGCTCATTTCGAGCGTGCCGACACCTGTATCGTCCCCGCTGCGGGGATCATTGGTGAGGCGATGCTGGCGATTGTCCTGGCCGGAGCGTTTCTGGAGAAATTCGGCGGGGATCACATCGAAGAGACGAGCAGGAATTACCGGGGCTACCGCGAGCAAGTTAGTGCCCGCTTTGGCTAGTGCTCTCTATCTCACAGCACTCTAAGCTCTTCTCCCACACGTCCAAAAACACCGAGAGCAAAGTCCAGGTCCTTGTGGCTGTGAGCCGCCGAAATCATTACCCTTATTCTGGCCTTATCCATCGCCACGGTTGGGTAGCCTATTGCCTGAGCGAATATTCCCTCTTCAAACAGTCGCTGCGAGAAACTGCGTGCCAGCTTCGCGTCGCCAAGCATGACGGGAGTTATCGGTGTCTCCGAATTGCCACTGTACTTCCCACGAAGCTCCATCACTAATTCAGAGCCGATTGAGCCGCAGCCACCAGTAACCAGAATTTTTCGCATCTTCACTGACATTATACCTGTTCTGTCGAATGGTTGCTATCACAAGAAGAATCGACCCTGAGTTCGCAGGCGTCTGGGAACCCCAGGCTGTCAGCCGGCTTGACGTGCGGTACGTCAGCCGTTAGAATAGTTTGTGGGATATCGAAATACATCCTCATGGTGAGTGTGGCCAAGCGGTTAAGGCGCCAGGTTGTGGCCCTGGAGATCGAGGGTTCGAATCCCTTCACTCACCCCATCCAAACATCGTCTTGGGCGATCAGTGATACTCTCCAGGCTTGCGCCCGTAGCTCAGTGGATAGAGCATCGGTCTTCGGAACCGAGGGTCGTGGGTTCGAATCCCTCCGGGCGCGTAGTTTTCGCCACGTTCTTAAAGCAAAGCATAGGAATTTCAAAGATTCCTATGCTTCAACCCGGATATGCAACAAAACGCCCTTTCGTTACCACTGCCGTATTCACGTGATCAGATTGGAGAGATGCTTCCTAGAATGAGTGCTCAACGCCTTTCGGCCTGAGAGGTATTATGTCCCCCGCTCGAATCCGGCAGCCAGTCGGTGTGCTGCCATCCGAATATCTCGAGCGTTCAAAACAGCGTCTATGACGGCCACACAATCGGCGCCCGCTTCGATCACCTCGCTTATATTGGCCTCATTAACGCCCCCGAGGGCGACGATCAGTATTGAGACAGCGTTCCTTATGTCATGCAGTCTTCCCAGGCCGATGACCTCGGCGTCGGGTTTTGTGGGAGAGGAATATATTGAGCCCACTCCGATGTAATCAGCCCCCTTTTCCTGGGCCTCAATGGCCAGTTCGACGGTACGCGCCGAGCAGCCAATGATCTTATCAAGAGGCAGAATCTCCCGCGCCAGATGAACAGGGAGGTCATTCCGGCCCAGATGAACCCCATCAGCATCGGTCGCCAGAGCCAGGTCGACATAATCGTTCACGATGAAGAGGACACCGGCCTCAGCGCAAATGTGTTTTAGTTCCCGTGTTACCGGGATCAATTCCCTCTTGCTACGATGCTTATCCCGCAGTTGGATGACCCTGGCTCCGCCCTGGATCACCTGGCGGGCGGCCTCGGCCTCACTTCGTTCCCCCAGTGTCTGCGCATCTAGGATCACATAAAGGCCGGCGAGTCTGTTTCGCCGGTCCTGGCGGACCAGCCTCAGAGCGAGTTCCTTTTCTATCTCATAGAGGGTGAATCTGGCCTCCTCAAAGCGCCGCTCTCCCAGTTCGGCGGGCGCTTGAGGTAACTTAGCCAATTCTTCCAGAACGCGGAGGGATTCCTGGGCTCGCCTAGCATTGGCGCTGACCACGTCGATCAGGCGCTTTCTATCAATTACGCCCCCCACAGCTCCTTCGCGCCCCACATCAGTTGCCGAATCCCGCGCCGCCAACAGCCTGATCTTAAGAGCGGGATCAATTGCTATCAACTCGTGGCGCATGCGCCTGAGCTTCTCGGTAATGCGGATATCCTCCAGGATGAAGCGAGATATATCCTCAAGGACACGCAGCCCCTCGCTGAGACGGTCGAGATTAGCGTCGATGATGCGTAACATTAGAACGACCTATATTTCCTTAACGTTCGGCTGCAAATCCTTCACCGAGTCCGGCATTTCTCCTTCCCTGGCAGCATCGATCATGCTGCGAACCTGGGAAGGCATGTCCATCCCCATCTCGGCGAATCTCCTCTCGGCCGACCTGCCGATATTGCGCGGATCCCTGTAGTAATCCGGACCGGCAAACATTCCAGGTTCGCCGGATGCTTCGTGAACGCCCCTCACCGTTTTGCTGATGCCAAAACTGGAAACCATGCGAATCAGCTCCTTGCTGCCGCACGAGGAACAGGTGGCATCGACCGGAGAAGAGATGCTCCTCGCAAAAACACTCGTCTTGCTCCGACAATCCTGACAACGGAATTCGTAAATGGGCATGTATCTAGTTCTCCTCTCCCCCGGTGTCGGCCATCATGGACTCTGCCTCTGCCATCACCTGGTCGACCGGCTCGCCGGCCTCTAATTTCCCCATTATATCCTCATGTTCAGGTCCCATCTCTTCACCGGTGGCCTGGCTCATCCGGCGAGTCCATTCGGCTAGAGCCCGGGGATCGTTCGATTCCAACCCACGCACCAATTTGGAATCCGAGAGTATATCTTCGTAAAGCCCGTCCCTCAGATACGACTCGCTCTTGCCGATGGAAAAACTGGAGAATAGCCGGATCAAATCCTTATCGCCACACCGAGGACACTCAGGGGGTGGGGGGCTCTTGAATCCCTGAACCAGGATCGAGACGCGGCGTTTACAATTTCCACAACGATATTCGTAGATCGGCATAAGATGTTAACCCTCTTGTTGAGTTTGTTGAGTTTGTTGAGTTCCTTAACCCTATAAACTCTATAACCCTATAAACTCTATGAACTGCTTTCCACGGCGTTTTCGATTAGCTCGATCCTGGTGATTTTCCCATCCTGACCTATCTCGATTGCCACAATATCAATGCGCCACGGGCAGGACGAATCTCGATGACTCTGGATATAAGACTGTGCCAACTTGATCAGTCTTGCTTTCTTGGCCGCTGTTATCGACTCCTCAGGGGTGCCGAATGCCAGACTCCTTCTGGTGCGAACCTCTACAAACACGAGGCAATCGCCGTCCTGGGCTACAATATCAATCTCGCCAAGCGCACAGCGAAAGTTGGTCTCCAGGATCTTGTATCCGCGCTTCTTCAAGTATTCCCTGGCCGCCCTCTCACCGAACGCCCCCATGAGCTTACGAGTATCAGCCATTTCTTTCCCGCACTTCACGAACAGGAGCAAAGCTGGCACGATGGATGGGGCAACATCCCAGGCGCCGTAGCTTTGCCAGGTGTTCTATCGTGGGGTAGCCCTTGTTACGGGCAAAGCCATATCCGGAGTAGAGGCTATCGTATTCCATCATTAGCCGGTCGCGGTGGACCTTGGCAACGATCGATGCTGCAGCGATCGAGCGGGAGAGATTATCGCCCCTGGTGATGCTTCTTTGCGGGATGTCAAGCTCAGGCATGGTAATCCAATCTATGAGCAGGAAGTCAGGGGATTGAGCAAGCTTCTCCACCGCCAGGCGCATGGCCAGTCTCGTGGCGGCCACGATGCCGCAAGCATCGATGGTTTCCGGTGGAACCACACCGACGCCCACCGCCAGGGCCTCCCTCTGGATGCACGAGGAAAGGAACTCACGCTTGCGTGGAGCGAGCCTCTTGCTGTCTCGCACCTGATGAAGCCAGGATAATCTGCTTTCCGGCGACAGAATCACCGCAGCGGCAACTACCGGACCGGCTAGTGGACCGCGCCCGACCTCATCAATTCCGGCGACGAGCCGATATCCCTGCTGCCAGAGCATTTCCTCCTCGATGAAACTCGGCGACTGACTCATGTTACCATATCTCCGCCGGCCCTCCGATTCTGCCCAGGATGGCGCTGGCGGCGGCTACCGCCGGATTGGCCAGGTAGACCTCCGATTTCGGACTGCCCATGCGTCCCACGAAGTTGCGGTTGGTGGTGGAAATGCAGCGTTCCCCGGCGGCGAGTATGCCCATATATCCGCCGAGGCACGGGCCGCAGGTCGGTGTGCTCACCACCGCCCCAGCCTCGATAAATATCTCGATCAAGCCGCGTCGCAGCGCGTCCAGGTAAACCTCCTGCGAGCCGGGAATGATGATGCAGCGGACGTTCCTGGCAACCTTCCTGCCCTTGAGCACCTCGCCAGCCAACATCAAATCCTCCAGCCGCCCGTTGGTGCAACTCCCGATCACCGCCTGGTCTATCGGAATATCGCCCACCCGGCTTATGGGGCGAGCATTGGAGGGAAGGTGCGGGAAGGCCACCTGAGGCTCGATCCTCGAGGCGTCGTATTCGATGACCCTGGCATATCCGGCGTCGGGATCAGGATCAACCACGGTGTAGGGCCGATGCGCTCTGGGCTTTACATAATCCATGGTTTTCTCGTCGACCCTGAAGAGGCCCGCCATCGCACCGGCCTCGATGGCCATATTGGCCATGGTGAATCGGCTATCCATCGACAGAAAGTCAATCGCCTCTCCCACAAACTCCATCGCCGCGTAAAGCGCCCCATCGACGCCGATATCGCCAATGGTATACAGAATAAGATCCTTGCCGCCAACCCATTCTTGCGGCCTTCCATGATAGACAAACTTGATGGTCGGCGGCACCTTCATCCAGATTTCACCGGTAGCCATCGCTACGGCGATATCGGTCGAGCCCATGCCCGTGGCGAGGGCCCCTAGAGCGCCGTAAGTGCAGGTATGCGAATCGGCGCCGACAACCAGATCCCCCGGAAGCACCAGCCCCTTCTCGGGCAGGATCACATGCTCGATGCCCATCTCGCCGACCTCAAAGTAGATCAGTCCCTGGCCCGCGGCGAAATCACGCATCATCTTGACCTGCTCGGCGGAGGGGATATCCTTGTTGGGCACAAAATGGTCGGGCACCATGACCACCTTCTGAGGATCGAAAACCATCTTCAGCCCGATGCGCTCGAACTCCCTGATGGCTATGGGCGCGGTGATGTCGTTCGATAGCACCAGGTCAACGCGAACGTTAATCAGTTGACCTGGCGAGACCTTCTCTCTATCCGCGTGTGCGCCAATGATTTTTTCGATGATGGTCGCGCCGATGCTCATTTGCTCCTCGTTGCCAGCAACCGGTTCAAGGCGTTCATATATGCCCTGGCGCTGGCGACGATGATGTCCGTGTGAGCACCACGACCGACGTACCGCTTGCTCTCGCTCTCTATCCTCACCGTTACCTCGCCAATAGCATCGATGCCCCCGGTTACTGATTTGACGCTGAACTCAACGAGCTCGTTGGGCACCATCACCAGGTGGTTGATGGCCCTGTAGACGGCATCCACCGGGCCGGTGCCCTGTGCCGCGTTGGAAAGAAGCTGTCCCTCGGGGCCGGTGAGCCTGACCGAGGCGGTAGGGATGATGGGATCGCCGCAGGAAACCTGGACGTGCTCCAGATGGTAAGTCTCGTGCACCGTACGCAATTCCTCAGCTACGAGGGCCTCAAGATCGCGGTCGGTGATGTCTCTCTTTTTGTCAGCCAGCTCCTTGAAGGCTAGAAATGCTCGGCCCAATTCCTCGTCGCTCAGAGTGTAGCCCAACTCCTCGAGCCTCTTCCTGAAGGCATGGCGTCCGCTGAGCTTGCCCAGTGAAAGGGTAGTCCCGGTGAGGCCGATGGACTCCGGATCCATGATCTCGTAGGTCGTCCGCTCCTTGATGATGCCGTCCTGGTGGATGCCTGATTCGTGGCGGAAGGCGTTGGCTCCTACAATGGCCTTGTTCGGCTGGACATACATCCCGGTCAGTTCGCTCACCAGTCGACTGGTCTTGTAGATTCGCGTGGTGTCTATCTCAGTGGTGTATCTCAACAGATCCTGGCGGGTCTTGATAGCCATGACGATCTCCTCCAGGGAGGCGTTGCCCGCCCGCTCTCCGATCCCGTTCACGGTACACTCGATCTGCCGCACCCCGTGATCGAGCACCGCCAGGCTATTGGCCACCGCAAGTCCGAGGTCATTGTGGCAATGGACACTGACCACGGCACGATGGATATTAGGCACGTTCTTGAATATACCGTCAATCAGGTTGCAGAACTCTCGTGGGATGGTGTAGCCGACGGTATCCGGGATATTCACCGTAGTGGCGCCGGCCTCGATAACCCCTTCAAGTATCTGGTAGAGATAGTCCGGATCGGTGCGCGTGGCGTCCATGGGGGAGAACTCGACATCTTCCAGGTAACCCTTAGCCCGGGCAACCATCTCACAGGAAGCTTCGAGTATCTGCCGACGATCTTTCTTCAGTTGGTGGAGGAGGTGAATCTCCGAGCTGGAGAGGAACACATGGATTCGGGGATGCTGGGCATCTTTGATTGCCTCCCAGGCGACGTCTATGGCTTCGCGGTGAGCGTGAGCCAGGGCGCAGATGATGGGTCGCCGTACCTCGTCAGCGATGTGGCGTATGGCATCCAGCTCTCCCCTGGAGCTAATGGGGAAGCCCGCCTCGATGACATCCACGCCGAGCCGGTCCAGTTGCCTGGCGATTTCCATCTTGTCCTCAGCGGTGAGGGCCCCTCCCGCCGCCTGCTCCCCATCCCTTAAGGTGGTATCGAAGATGATGACCTTATCCATGTCCTTCTCCTTGAATTCTCATAAGTTCAGGGGTCGTGCACCCGCTCTCGGTCTCGCCTCCTGGCTCGCCAACATCAGCCAGCTCAGACCAGGCAACCCTGCAACACCCAGAGGTGGCTACTTACCGCTGCTTCCTCCCGGACCTGACGGGGTTCATAGCTCTCTGCCGCGCAGGACCCAGCCTTCAACACCGCTTAATGAGGACGGCACCAAGAGACTGAAGATCTCAAGCGGGAATTCAGCCCCGCTATAGCGG